>JBLHFB010000114.1:0-6260 GCA_047614865.1 Gammaproteobacteria bacterium
TATCCCACTTCTCCTGTGCGGAGCACATCTTTCGACTTGCGCTTAGGAGTGAAGATCCCGAGACTGTCGGCAGGCCAGTCGCGACCAGTAGACATTACCCGGATTTTGGCGCCTTTCTTCAGTTCGCCATTAAAAATCCGTACCAAGGACACAACGCCCAAGTAGTTATCAAACCAAGAATCAATAATCAGTGCTTGAAGTGGCGCTTCGGGGTCGCCAGTTGGGGCCGGAATACGTAAAACTAAGGCTTCAAGAACGTCGACAACACCAAGGCCGGTCTTGGCAGAACAAAGCACCGCATCGTGCGCTTCAATCCCGATAATGCTTTCAATTTCGTCAATCACTCGCTCTGGCTCTGCGGCTGGCAAGTCAATTTTATTGAGAACCGTCATCACCTCTAGCTCCTGCTCAATTGCGGTGTAGCAATTGGCAACAGATTGAGCTTCAACACCCTGAGCGGCATCAACAATCAGCAGCGCACCTTCACAAGCCGCCAGCGAGCGCGACACTTCGTAAGAAAAGTCGACGTGGCCGGGAGTGTCAATAAAATTGAGGTGGTATATTTCGCCGTTTTTTGCTGTGTAGTCAAGCGATACAGATTGCGACTTAATCGTAATGCCACGCTCGCGCTCAATATCCATTGAATCAAGCACTTGGGCTTCCATTTCGCGAGCCTCAAGGCCTCCGCAGATTTGAATAAAACGATCTGCCAGCGTGGATTTCCCATGGTCAATGTGGGCGATGATCGAAAAGTTGCGAATATTCTTCATTGGGCGGCGTCAGGCGGGATTATCAAAGGCGCGTATTGTACCGGAAGGCACTCCTAAAAATGCCTGTTTCAGAGCCCTATAAGGGCTTGCCGGGACTATATTCTGCTCCAATCAAAACCGCCGAAGCAGAGTTCAACGCCATCACGCGCCAACACCGGCACTTTATTGCCGAACAGCGCCTGCAATTCTTGCCGACTATCGACGTCGACTAGGATAACTTCTTCTGCCCGCCGGCTATCCGCAGACTGCCATTCCAGCAGTTCTGCGTGCATCACTTCACAGAGATGACAGTTATCACGGTAGTACAACGTCAGCATAGAAACTTAGTCTCATTGGGGCGCCTCGGCTCTGCAGGAGCCTGCGGAGCCGAGAGCAGTAGGCTAGTCTGGAATCGGCAGAGCGACAAAATTGGTTCGTCCCGCACGCAGCACTTGCAACGCCACTGCGTCGCCCGACTCCAGCTTATTGATGGTTTTTATAAAGTCATCGGCATCATCTACTTGTTTGCCGTTTACTCGCAAAATTACATCGCCATTACGCAGGCCAACATCGGCTGCGACACCGGTCAACACTTGACGAAGTATAACGCCACCCTCTTCGACTTCGGTTTGGCGCCTTTCGATCGCTTGTAAGTCGCCGACCAGCAATCCGATACTATTGAGCTTTTCTTTGCTGCCATTCTTCTTTCCTGAAGGAGCATTCGCTGGAGACCCATCATCTAAACGACCTATTTCCACGCTAAGCTTTTTGGTTTTCCCAAAGCGCATAATTTCCATTTCGACCCGTTCGCCAATTGGTGTAGCGCCAACAAGTGGAGGCAGCTCTGAGGTGGAGTTAATCAACTCGCCGTTATAGCTCAGAATCACATCGCCTACTTCTAGGCCGCTTTTGTCTGCTGGGCTACCTTCGGAAACACCGTTAACTAGGGCCCCACGCGGACGGTCTAAGCCAACCGACTGAGCAAGTCCACGATCAACTTCTTGCATACTAATGCCAAGCCAACCTCGAGCAACACTCCCGCCGTCTTTAAGCTGTTCAACAACGCTGGTTACCAAGTCGATCGGTATCGCGAACGACACCCCCATATAGCCACCAGAGCGCGTGTAGATGCTGGAATTCATCCCAACAACTTCACCTTTGAGGTTAAACAACGGGCCGCCGGAATTGCCCGGATTAATGGCAACGTCAGTTTGGATTAAGGGAACGTAGTTTTGGCCGGGCAATACACGACCTTTCCCAGACACAACACCGGCGGTTACGGTTTTATCAAAGCCAAACGGTTGGCCAATAGCGATCACCCAGTCACCGGAACGCATTTTGTCGGGATCACCAATTTTTACAGCGGGAAGATTTCCTGCGTCGACCTTTAGCAGGGCTATATCACTGCGCTCGTCACTACCGATCACCTCGGCAACCAGCTCACGACCATCGCTCAAGCGAACCAAGATTTCATGCGCGTCGTCTGCAACATGGTGATTGGTGAGGACGTATCCATCTGACGACAAGACAAACCCCGAACCCAAGCCACCGGGCACGAATCTCGGCTGCGCTTGCTCTGGCTGACTAGGTTTACCCCAAAGCTCTCCCCAACCACCCAGCCAATTACGTTGCGGCTCGATTTTACGGGTAGTGCTGATATGTACCACTGCGGGGCTAACTTCTTCGGCCAAATCGGCTAAAGAGGGCAAATCTCGGGCAGCCTCAGCACGCTCTGACGAACACGCGGCTAACAGAGAAAAAAATAGCAAGAAGGCGAAACGAAAAAAATGCGTTGCGGAAAAGCTCATAGCAGGTCCAGTAATGTCTGAATGTCTATCGTGGGACTTAATGGACAAACTTCAAGCGAACAAATTCCAAATTGGAATCTTTTTTTCGCAAAAGGTGCTAATTAGCTAGCTGGTGACCATTGGAATAACGCGGCGTAAAATAACTGGTTTAAAATGATGCTGAGAAGCCACGCGGCCAGAGCTCCCACGGACATAAAGAAAACCAACAAATAGTCCAACAAACGAAGCCGCCGCCGCCACTCCATCGCCCTGCCCTAAGCCACTAGCTATCGCAGCCAGAGTAATCATAAGCAGCAATGGCAGGCCGTAAACCAAGGCCGAGCCCTGTGTAAGCGCAGACTCATCAAGGCCAACTATTACGGTGTCACCAACGGCGAGTTTCAGTTTGCTTGCAGGAGTAGACGCCAGCCACTGCTGGCCGCCTTCGGCCATTTGGTTGAGTAGCTTGGTGCCGCAGCCTTTATTTGCAGAGCAGCTGCCGCATGCGCTCTGACGTTGAGTACGAATGGTTACTTCGCCATCACCAATTTTTTCGACTATCGCAAGCTCTTCAATCATGGTTTTACGGCTGACTGTAGCTAACGGACATTGCCATCGAACGCACTGTCGATTTAGGTACGTCGCCAATCACCGTTATCTGGTGATTGTCGACAACCCGACCGTAGGCATTGATCACACCCATAGCCGACAAGCCCATTAGCGGTGTCTTGTCTTGTATAGGCTCAATAAATACCGACACTGATGCCAATCCGTCTGAGTAAACCATTTGTTTTCTTTGCGGCTTACCACGGCTACCCATTGCCGGCTGCTTCAGGCGCATTAAAAACCCATTGGGAACAGCCTCTAAATGCCATTCCGGCTTAGGAGTAGAACCTGCCACTGAATAGCTAACTTGGGGCTGAGTGACTTTCAATATCGGATTATGCACCCAAGTAACTCCATCAAAATCCATTGTGGTTTCAAATTCACTGGAGGCGATGTTGTCGGGGAAAGAAATATCGGTGAACATCATATGTTCTAGAACACGGCCCGAGTGACCTACCAAGTCTGCCTGCAATAACATCTTAGTTTGGTCGTCAATACATAGACGATAGCCATAGCGAAACTTATCGCGCGGTTTAAGAATGATTTTCTGACAGAAGCGCCCAGCCACCCTGCCAGCATGCTTGGAGACAAGCACATGATAGTTGTTGGCAATTTGTTCTAAATCCCAGCTTGCAGCGACACTGAAGGGGTTTTTAGGGGCATTTTTATCGATAAGAACCGAACGCTGCTTTGGAAAGTAGCAAGTAACGTCTTCACCATTTCGATGAATCTCCTGGGAGTCGCCAGTCAATTTAATCAGGCGTTCCCGTCGAGGGATTCCACCCGATTGCCCTGCGTGAATTACTTTGCTTGCCTGCAATTCCCCATTACGCTGGTGAACGTATACACCAGTGTAATCCGAGGTGCTCAGGGCCTTAGACATATCAACCAATTGCTTAAGGCCAGTGTCTGCGACAGCAAGCGAGGATGCTAGGCACCCCAGCGCAATAAAGGCAAAAGACTGAACAGCACGCTTTTTCATCAATTATTTAGTCGCTGTTCTGAATGCCGCGACCTTGAAGGCCAACAGTTTGCACAAAAGGAACACTGTACTGCCCAGCGGGAGCTGAAGAATACTGAGAGTATCCCGCTACATATTCGCTCAGTCTACGCTGAACCTCTGGATCGGCAAGCTCCCAAGTCGCCTCAGGCTCACGTTCTGCAGTCGCAGCTAGAACAGCCGTAGGGTCTTCGGCTGCTTGATAAGCAATCGTTTGTAGCGGAGTACTTTCAGAGACTGTTGCCGCGGCGATTTGAGCCGAGCTGTCTTGGATATTACTAGCGCTATTGGGCCAAAGGATAATCGCAACAAATGCAACCGATGCCGCCATGGCTAGACTGATCACTGGGCGAGCCCATGTAACGTGCTTAGCTTCTGCGACAGCGGCAACGCCACCACCAGCCATGCCCGCGGCGACCTTCGCCACGAACACATCTTCTTCGTTAGTGATCATTGCCGCAGGTTCCGCAGCAATTTCCGCCATCACTCGATCTGCAAAGCCAAGATCGATTGTTGATGGCGTAGCACCACGCATCACGTCTCCGGCTAGATTGTAGCGGTCAAATTGTTCGCGTCCTTCTTTGTCAGCCGCTAGCTGACGAATTAGGAAACGACTTTCTGATTCGCTAAGTTCGCCATCAAGAAAAGTGGATAGTTGTTCATCACGATGCATAACGCTAGCCCATTAGGGGTTTGATTTGAGTGTCAATTGCTTCACGAGCTCGGAACAAGCGTGAGCGCACGGTACCAATTGGACATTCCATTACATCGGCAATTTCGTCATAACTCATGCCTTCAATTTCGCGTAACACGATAGCGGTACGCAAATCTTCAGGTAAGGCATCAATTGCCGCTAAAACGGTGTCGCGAATTTCGTCGGTTAGCGCTAAGGCTTCCGGCGTATCCACGTCCTTCATCTTGCCTTGAAGCATCTGATCTTCTTGATCATCTACGTCCGAAGCATATGCAGTAGGACGGCGACCACGAGAAACTAAGTAGTTTTTCGCCGTGTTAACTGCAATACGGTATATCCAAGTGTAAAACTGGCTATCACCGCGGAAATTTGGCAGCGCACGCCATGCTTTAATGAAGGCTTCTTGGGAAATATCCAAAGCTTCGGCATGATCGTTAACATACCGAGATACAAGGCTTACCACCTTGTGCTGGTATTTGCGAACAAGCAGATCAAAGGCTTTGTTATCGCCGTTCTGAACTCGTTCAACAAGTTGTTGGTCTGTTACGCTCGCCACGCTCTCGGAACCCTTAGTCTCGTCGTTCCGTGAGTGAACGAGTTTCAATGCTGCTGTAGCCACAGTTAACTCCTGTCTTGGCCCTCTCCATGATCGCTAACACCCTTTTTTAGCGGCAGCCGGCGATCGGCTTGTGTAGGTAGACTGGGGTGCCATAGGAAAGTTCGGTATCATGGAGAAATTAACCAGCAAGAATGTTGCTAATACTATCACGCGGCCAATCCAGACTTTGTTAAAACCCCATCACAACCAGCACGTCGACGTGCTTATTATTGGTAGCGGCGCTGCGGGGCTGACCCTTGCCTTGCGCTTACCAAAGCGGCTCTCAATTGCAGTGGTATCGAAAGATCGCCTTGCAGAAGGAAGCACCTTATACGCACAAGGCGGAATATCCGCTGTGCTTGATGACAGCGACTCGGTTGACGCTCATGTCAGCGACACCTTGATCGCCGGAGCTGGCCTGTGCCACGAGGACGCAGTCAGGCAAACCGTTGAACACGGCCCAAACGTTATTCGCTGGCTAATAGATGCCGGAGTCCCCTTTACTCGGACAGACTCAGATGATGGCTACCACCTTGCTCGAGAAGGCGGCCATTCACACAGGCGGATCATCCACGCCGCGGACCGCACAGGCCGAGCGGTATCCACCACCTTAGAAGCCTTGACCCGCGCTTCAGACAATATCCAATTGTTTGAGTACTGCATGGCGGTTGAAATCATTACCGAGAGCAACAACACGGGCAAAAAAGCTATCGGTGCCTATCTACTAGACCGAGAAAGCGGCGATATTGTCGGCGTTAGATGTAAGCACTTGGTACTTGGCTGCGGCGGCGCGAACAAGGTTTACCTTTACTCAAGCAATCCGCAT
>JBLHFB010000115.1:0-6218 GCA_047614865.1 Gammaproteobacteria bacterium
TACGGCATGTAAATGCTCTAGCGACAAATGTTCAAAATCGCCGGACACTTCAATCGTTTCAACTGGCTGGCTAGGTAACCAACGCACTAAGCCAATCACACCGACGGCAATCAAAACAAAGGCCAAAACTTGAAGCGCTCGGGTACTCATTTGGACACCTCACAATCCAAGCTGGATTCAAGGATCATCCACACCAAACTATCGAAGTCGATCCCGGCTTTTTGTGCGGCCATGGGTACGAGGCTGTGATCAGTCATGCCGGGCGATGTATTCACTTCTAACAATAGCGCTTCGCCTTTGCTGTTCATCATCCAATCAACACGGCCCCATGAACTGCAACCCACGACGTTAAACGCCTTCAGGCAAATCTCAGCGATTGCAGCTTCTTGTTCTTCCGGCAAGCCACATGGGCAGTGGTATTGGGTGCTATCCACTAGGTATTTGGCTTCGTAATCGTAAAACTGGTTTGCCGCTTCAAGGCGGATCATCGGCAGTACTTTGCCGTTCAATATCGCTGCGGTGTATTCAGCACCGTCGATAAACTGCTCAACCATCACGGTGCAGTTGTATTGCTGGGCGTTCTGCCAAGCCACTCGCAGATCTTCCGCTGACGCTACGCGCGCAATCCCAATACTTGAGCCTTCGAGGACAGGCTTAACAAAAGCTTCGCCTCTCATTTCGGCGAAAATCTCTTCAGCTTGATCAGCTGAAGACATCAAAGCGTAGACTGCTGTAGGTAGCTCGTAACCCATCCACAAACGTTTGGTGGCGACCTTATCCATTCCCAGTGCAGAGCCCATTACACCAGAGCCAGTGTAAGGAACGCCCAACAGCTGCAACGCGCCCTGCAAGGTTCCGTCTTCACCATCGCGACCGTGTAGCGCGATATGCACTCGGTCAAACTGAGTTAGCTCGGCAAGATCACGCTCTGCTGGATCGAATGGATGAGCGTCAACACCTTTGCGAAGCAATCCAGCCAGCACAGCGTTACCGCTGTTTAGAGACACTTCACGTTCTGCAGAACCGCCACCCAAAAGCACAGCCACTTTGCCGAAATCGGCGGGGTTAGTAATTCGTTGGGTTAACTGGCTCATAGCGCCTCCCCAATAATGCGAACTTCAGCGTGCAAAGAGACACCGCACTGCTCTTCCACCGTGTTGTGGACATGCCCAATTAGTTGCTCGATATCTGCCGCGGAGGCCTTATCGGCATTAACAATAAAGTTTGCGTGTTTCTCAGATACTTCTGCACCGCCGATCCGATGACCTTTAAGGCCGCAAGACTCGATTAGACGGGCTGAGTAGTCGCCCTGCGGATTACGGAATACCGAACCACAAGAACGCTGGTTAATCGGCTGGGTTTCGCTGCGATGAGCTAGCAAGCTGCGAATTTCATCCATCGCCACGCCATTCTCGTCGCAGTTAAAGCGAAGGTTGGCGGCAGTAAACCACTCGTCTTGCACCGGCATACCGACATGGCGGTAAGCAATTTCGAATTCTTCTGGGCTACGGCTATAAAGGCAGCCTGCCCGGTCGATGGTTTCGACTGAATCAATCACCGCCCAAGTCTCGCCGCCATGAGCTCCAGAATTCATCGCTAGAGCGCCACCGAGCGAGCCCGGAATGCCGGCGAAGAAAGCGCCGCCCTGAAATGACCAATCGGCAGTTTGGCGAGCCAACTTGGCGCAAGTAACACCGGCTTCGGCGTAAACCACACCGTCTTTGTGCGACAACTCATTCAAGCAGCTACGCATTAGCACCACGGTGCCGCGAATGCCGCCATCACGTACAAGCAGGTTTGAGCCAAGGCCAACAAACGTTAGTGGCTCATCACCATCCAGCGACGATAGGAAAGCCGCTAAATCTGCTTTGTCCGCAGGCCTGTATAAACGGTCCGCTGGGCCGCCTACCGCCCATGATGTGAAACGAGACATTGCGGCGTTTTCGATCAATTCGCCGCGTAGTTCAACAGTGGATACAGTCGCCGCGTTCATTGGGCCACCCCCATCTGTTCAACCAACATATTAGAAGCGCTGCCAATGCTGCCTGCGCCCAAGGTAATTACTACGTCGCCGTTTTCTAGAATATTGCCTAGTACGTTCGGGAGCTGTTCCATATCTGAAACAAATACGGGATCAATCTGGCAGCGAGTGCGGATCGCACGGGCTAAGGCACGACCATCGGCTCCGGCGATTGGATTTTCGCCAGCGGGATAAACATCGCAAAGCACCAACAGATCACAGTGATCAGCAAGCACCTCAACAAAGTCATCGAATAAATCGTATGTACGGCTGAAGCGATGCGGCTGGAATACCGCAACTACACGCTGCTCAGGCCATCCTTCGCGTGTTGCCGTTAGGGCCGCACGCAGCTCGGAAGGATGATGAGCATAGTCGTCTACCAACAAGGCAGTGCCATCGTTCACACCGAGAACGCCTTTCATATTAAAACGACGGCCAACGCCTTGGAACTCGCTCAAGCCGGTTTGAATTGCCTCATCAGAGACAGTCACTTCGTGAGCCACCGCAATCGCAGCCAAGGCATTCAACACGTTGTGACGGCCGGGCATATTCAGTGTAATTGGCAAGCCAGTCTCACGCCCCGGAATCATCACCACAAAGCTGCTGAGGAAGCCTGATTGCACCAAATCTGTCGCACGAATATCCGCGTCTTCAGAGAATCCGTAGGTCACATAAGGGCGATTAATCTGTGGCAACAGCGAACGAATTTCGTCGTCATCAATGCACAACACCGCCATTCCGTAGAACGGCAGGTGATGAACAAAATCAACAAAAGCCTGACGCAGACGTTCAAAGTCGTTGCCATATGTTCCAAGATGGTCTGCGTCAATATTGGTGATCACAGAAATCATCGGCTGCATTAGCAGGAAGGTTGCATCGCTTTCATCAACCTCAGCAACTAGATAGCGACTCTCGCCAAGCTGAGCGTTGGTGCCGTGAGAATTCAGCAGGCCGCCGATAACGAAGGTTGGATCTAAGCCACCCTGCGCCAACAAACTAGCAGTGAGGCTGGTGGTGCTTGTTTTTCCATGGGTGCCGGCAATCGCGATACCGAAACGGAAGCGCATTAGCTCCGCGAGCATTTGTGCACGCGGTACAACCGGAATGCCTGAGTCGTGAGCGGCAACCACTTCAGGGTTTCGCTCGGAGACAGCAGACGAAATGACGACGACTGAGCAACCTTCAATATTCTTAGCGGCATGCCCCAAGGCGATTTCTGCGCCTAATTTTTCTAGACGCATGGTGTTTTTGCTGACCGCAATATCGGAACCACTAACAGGGAAGCTTAGGTTCAACATCACTTCGGCGATACCGCACATACCCGCACCACCAATACCGACAAAGTGGATACGTTGAACGCGACGCATAGCGGCTTGCTGTAGTTCGGCTACGGTAAGGCGACCCATCAGCTGGCCTCCCCTGCGTTCGAGCCCAAGCAAATGTCGGCAAGGCGCGAGGCTGAGCCAATAACCGCGACTGAGCGCGAGGCTTCCGCCATCGCAAGTAGGCGGGGACGATCGACAACCAACTCATCTAATTCAGCGGCCAGTGATTCAGCCGTCAAATTGGATTGCTGACGAATCGAACCGCCACCGGCATTTTCAATGACCGCAGCATTGACAGTTTGGTGATCGTCTACCGCATAGGGGAATGGCACCATGATTGCGCCAACACCCGCGGCAGCCACTTCAGCAATGGTGAGGGCGCCAGAGCGGCACACAACCAAGTCAGCCCAAGCATAAGCTTCAGCCATGTCGTCAATAAACGGCTCGATAGTGACGTTACTAAAATCTTGGCCATAGGCTTGTTGAGCTGACTCAACAAAGCGATTGCCACATTGATGGCGAACTTGAACCTGTGCTGCGTGTTTCATCGAAGCCAGCGCTTGAGGAACCACTTGGTTCAGCGCCATCGCGCCTTGGCTTCCGCCAATAACTAGAATATTTGTTTTTCCATCACGGCCAGCAAAGCGCTCAGCTGGCGCTGGCAAGGCGGCGATGCTGTCGCGAACAGGGTTACCAACCAGCTCGCCTTTGGCCGACTCGGCGAAAGCGCCGTTGAAAGCATAGGCAACGACTTGGGCAACTTTAGCCAACCAGCTATTAGTCATTCCGGCGACGGCATTTTGCTCGTGTATAACTAAGCGAATACCCAATAAGCGGGCAGCAATACCGCCCGGTCCTGAGGCGAACCCACCCATCCCAAGCACTGCCTGAGGTTGAATCTGACGCAAGATTGAAGCAGCCTGAGCTACTGCACGGATTAACTTAAATGGAGCCAGCAACAGCGTTGCTTTGCCCTTGCCACGAAATCCGGAAATACTTAACCAGTGAATCCGAATACCCGCACTTGGAACCAGCTTAGATTCGATCCCTGCGTGGGTTCCCAGCCATTCAACTCCGACGCCACGTTGCTGCAACTCAGCGGCTACCGACAACGCAGGGATCACGTGACCACCAGTGCCACCTGCCATGATTACAACTGGAGATAGGTTCAATGTTGTCATTCATTGACTCCAGCAGCGTCTGATTTTTCGGCATTCTTGGCTCGTACTTCACTACTCGCACGTAACAGCATGCCAGTTGTCGCGCCGGTCATAAGCAAGCTAGAACCGCCGTAACTCATAAACGGAAGAACCGCGCCAGTAGGCGGAGCATAGCCAACGTTTACAGCGATATGAACGATCACCTGCAAGGCAAATGCAACAGTGATGCCTAAGCATAAATAAGCGGCAAACCACTGATGGTTTTTCGCCGCAGCGTTACCTACGCTCCAGCCTTTAAATAATAGATAGGCGTATAGGGCAATTAGAGCAAGCACTGCCGCCAAACCAAATTCTTCGGCGAATACGGCAAACACATAGTCGGTGTGCATTTCCGGCACATAGAGAAATTTCTGCAGGCTACGGCCAAGCCCCACGCCAAACCAACCGCCGCGTCCGATAGCAATAAATGCTTGCTGAGTTTGGTAGCCAGCGCCTAGCGAATCAGCATCGGGGTTCCAGAACGACAATACGCGCGCCAGACGATATTCTTCCGTCACGGTTAGCAAGATGGCGGTGCCAACGAACAGAATCACCATCATCACAACCCAACGCAATGGAATTCCGCCGACAAATAAAATGGTAAAGCAGACGGCCGCCATCAGAATGACTGAACCGAGATCTGGCTGCATTGCGATCAAGCCACTGCAAATCGCCAAGGCAATACATGGAGCAAGCAACCCGCTTAGCCGGTTGCTTACACTGTCAGCATGGCGAACAACAAAGCCAGAAAAATAAACCAACATCGCGACGCGGGCCACTTCAGTTACCTGAAGATTCATCACGCCCAAGTTGATCCAGCGCTGAGCACCCTTCACTTCCACACCAATGCCGGGCATAAGCACAATAGCCAGCAAGGCAATAGCGACCAACAGCATGCTAAGGCTGAGCTTTTCCCAAACATAGAGTGGAGTGAACCAACCAATCATTGCAGCGACACATGCAAAACCCACGTTCACAAGGTGCCGTTTTAGGAAATACATGGAATCGCCGGTGTAATGCTCGGCCAGCACAACTGAACTTGAGGCGACGATTATGATTCCGATCATGCTCAAGCTAAGAACTGCAGCAAGCATCCCTTGATCAACATCCATCACGCGCGCAAGCCGACCACGCAGGCCAAGGCCCTTGATGTTCGCTGTGGTCGCATTGAGGAAAGAAGCAGACATTAGAGAGCCTTCACCGCCTCAACAAAAACGTCGCCACGTTGACCGTAATTGGCAAACATATCCATGCTCGCACAAGCGGGAGAAAGTAATACCGCATCGCCGTGTTCTGCGACATCGGCCGCTTTTCGCACTGCGTCTTCCATGCTCGTAGCGTGGATTACAGGCGAAACGCCAGCAAGCGCTTCCTCAATTGCTTTGGCATCCTCACCAATCAAAACTACTGCTCGCGCGTGGCGTTCGACTGCGGGTGCTAGCGGTGTGAAATCAGCACCTTTACCCACGCCTCCAGCGATCAATACCACTGGACTAGCAAAGCCTTTGATTGCGGCTAAGGTCGCACCCACATTAGTACCCTTAGAGTCGTTGTACCAGCGCACGTTATTCACAGTGTCGACATACTGGGTGCGGTGAGGCAAGCCAGGGAAGGCCGTAAGCGCCTGAATCATCGCCGGAACCGGCAGACCCATTGCTTCACCCAACGCTAGCG
>JBLHFB010000116.1:0-6209 GCA_047614865.1 Gammaproteobacteria bacterium
AGCGGCATGGCATCCATTAAATGGGTTCGTCCAGTCTTAAGTTGACTAGATAATTCCTGCTCTCGTTTCAGGATGATTCTTTGTAGCTGTTTAAGAGCCGGCAACAGCTGTTGCTCAAGTGCCAATTGAGCGCTGACATGGATCGCGGTGGGAATTACGTCATTGCTGCTCTGACTGCAATTCACCGTGTCGTTAGGGTGAACCGGCTGTTTGAGCCGAATGCTCGCTAGCGATGCAATCACCTCATTGGCATTCATGTTGCTGCTGGTTCCCGAGCCGGTTTGAAATACATCGACTGGAAACTGCTCAGCATGTTTGCCTTCTGCAACCTCCATGGCGGCGTCATAAACCGCCTTGGCGACCTTGCTGTCGAGCAGGCCCAGCTCTGCGTTTGCATTAGCAGCGGCAGCTTTAATCAAACCGAGGCTTTGAACAAAGCGTGTCGGCATCGGCAGATTGCCAATCGCGAAATTATCGACTGCTCGCTGGGTTTGAGCACCATATAACGCATCTAGCGGCACTTGAACGTCGCCTAAGCTATCGGTTTCGACGCGGTATTCTGTCGGCGTCGTCATTAACCTGCTTCTACAAGCTGACGAAGAACATAGTGCAGAATTCCGCCGTTTTGGTAGTAATCCCACTCCTTAGGCGTGTCGATACGAAGCTTGCAGTCGAACTCGGTGGTTTTGCCATCGTCACTGGTGGCCCTTACCTGAACATGGTTCATTCCACGTTCCAAGGGGTCTATATCATAGGTTTCCTTGCCAGTCAGGCCGAGGCTTTCGTGGCTCTCGCCGTCGCTGAACTGCAATGGCAATACGCCCATGCCGACTAGGTTGGAGCGATGGATTCGCTCATAGCTTTCAACGATCACTGCTTTTACACCTAACAGAATCGTGCCCTTCGCCGCCCAGTCACGGGATGAGCCGGTGCCGTATTCCTTACCGCCCAAAATCACCAGCGGGACTTCTTGCTGCTGATATTTCATTGCTGCGTCGTAGATAAACATTTCTTCATCGGACGGTTGATGGCGGGTCCATCCGCCCTCGGTATCGGGGGCAAGTTGGTTGCGTAAGCGAACATTGGCAAATGTGCCTCGCATCATTACTTGGTGGTTGCCACGGCGTGAGCCGTAACTGTTGAAGTCCATCGGCTTGATACCTTTGTCTTGCAGATATTGGCCGCCAGGCGTATTGGCGCCTATCGCACCAGCAGGGGAGATGTGGTCGGTGGTGATTGAGTCGCCCAATTTAGCCAGGCAGCGTGCAGCTGTGATCGTCGGTAGCTTGGGCACGTCGGCACTCATGCCGGTGAAGTAGGGCGGGTTCTGAATATAGGTGGAATCATTGTCCCAAGCGAACATTTCGCCCTTAGGAATTTCCAAGGATTTCCAGCGTTCATCACCATCGAAAGCGGTCTTAGCGTTGTTGATAAACATCTGTGAGTTGACGTTTCCGCTAATCATTTCCTGAATCTCGGCGCCGCTTGGCCAGATGTCTTTTAAGAATACGTCGTTGCCGTCGCTGTCCTGTCCCAGCGGCTCATCGCTTAGGTTGATATTTACGTTGCCCGCTAATGCATACGCCACAACCAGCGGAGGGCTGGCGAGAAAGTTCATACGAACATCGCCGTGTATCCGGCCTTCGAAATTGCGATTGCCGGATAGCACCGATGAGACGATCAAATCGTGCTCTTGAACAGCGGTCCCGATTGGCTCGGGCAGTGGCCCAGAGTTACCGATGCAAGTGGTGCAGCCGTAACCCACCACATGGAATCCGAGTGTCTCTAAGCTGTCCATCAAACCGGATTTTTTGAGATATTCGGTAACGACCAGTGAGCCGGGTGCTAATGAGGTTTTCACCCAAGCTGGGGTTCGCAAACCTTTTTTTATGGCGTTTCGGGCGAGTAGACCAGCAGCCATTAGTACCGCTGGATTTGATGTGTTGGTACAGGAAGTGATCGCTGCGATTACCACCGCGCCATCGCGCAGCAAGAAATCAGTGCCGTTGTAACTTACTGCCGCGGTGCCTGCGTCAACGTGGTCGCTAGGTGGACCGCCTTCGTCTTCAAGCCGTTCTAGTTCACTGTCAGCGGCACTGCGTTTTTCAGTAAAGCCTGGCAGGTTCTTCTGATACTCGCGCTTCATATCGCTGAGCAGAATTCTGTCTTGTGGCCTAGTCGGACCAGCAAGACTGGGCTGAACATCGCCAAGGTCCAGCGACAGAGAATTATCGGAATAGTCGGCGGGCTGTTCGCCATCTTCACGCCATAGGGTCATCGCCTTAGCGTATTTCTCAACTAGCTCGAGTTGGTCTGGGGTGCGGCCGGTCAGTTTGAGGTAGCGCAGTGTTTCCTCGTCAATCGGGAAGATCCCACAGGTGGCACCGTACTCTGGAGCCATATTGGAGATGGTCGCACGATCGGCGAGCGTCAAGTTGGCTAGGCCATCGCCATAGAATTCGACGAACTTGCCGACCACGCCAAGATTTCTGAGCATTTCGGTAACAGTCAGCACCAAGTCAGTTGCTGTAGCTCCTTCTGCGAGCTTGCCAGTGAGCTTAAAGCCAACCACTTGGGGTATCAGCATAGTGACAGCTTGGCCGAGCATCGCGGCTTCGGCCTCAATACCACCGACACCCCAACCCAGCACACCGAGGCCGTTGACCATCGTGGTGTGCGAATCGGTGCCGACACAAGTGTCCGGATAAACCTCGCCTGTTTCTTGATTAGGGAATGCCACGCGTGCGAGCATTTCCAGATTGATCTGGTGAACAATCCCAGTGTCTGGCGGTACAACGGCGAAATTGGAGAACGCCGTCTGGCCCCAGCGTAGGAATTGATAGCGCTCACGATTGCGTTGAAACTCAATTTCTGAGTTCTGCTCCAATGCCTGAGGGGTACCAAAATTATCCACCATCACCGAGTGGTCGATAACCAACTCTGCAGGAGACAATGGGTTAATTTTCTTAGGGTCGCCGCCCAGCTGCTTCATTGCATCACGCATTGCAGCTAGATCAACTACCGCTGGTACGCCGGTGAAATCCTGCAACACCACCCGCGCTGGGGTGTAAGCGATTTCCTGAGTGGGCTCGGCTTTTGAATCCCAGTTCAGCAGAGCTTCTATGTCGCCACGTGTTACATCGTTGCCATCCTCATGGCGCAGCAGGTTCTCCAGCAACACCTTCATAGAGAAGGGCAGTCTGGCTATATCGTAGCCTTGCTGCTTAAGCACGGTAATATCGTGGAATTTGTAACTGCTGCTTCCGCTTTTGAGGGTGCTAGCGGTATTAAAGCTGTTCGACATATCTGTTCTCCTGTCTTTCAAACACTGCGTGGAGCTTGGAGCAATCTTGCTCACGCCAGATCTATTCGTCGCTATTAAAAAGAAGCGACTTGCTTCGCTACTTTAGCCTTGACATTGGCAGCATTAAACAAGCTGCCGCCAAGGCTTTGACTCGCTTTATTTTTTGAGCTCGGGCAGCGCACTGTACTTGCTGGGCTTGTCGGAAATATCGCGCGGATCAAAGTCGTCAGTCTCAATCACCGAGAACACCAGCTCGCGAACTTTCTGTAAGTCGTCGCCCTCAGCTTTAGTGATCACGCCAGCAGCAACCGCTTCTTCAACCTGTGAAGCGAAGACGAAACCGATCTTCCCTTCTTTCTCCGCTTTCAGTACCTTGCGTTCCAGCGGTTCAACGCGAACGGCTTCGGCCATTGCCTGATAGCAAAGGCCCGGCTCGTAACCGCTGTCGGTCGCGACAAAGAGGTTCTCTGCGATACGATCGCGGGTACCGGATGGCATGCTGATTAGTGTCGCGAGTTTGCCGCCCAGCGCGTCGCTTGGCGCATCAAACCGTTGACCCAACGGGAATACTAAACCGCGCAGCAACCAAGCAACTGGGCGGGCTGGCAGGTTCTTCAATACGCCGTCGGCGGCTAGCTGCAGTTCGTGCAGTAACCACTGGCAGCACCACTCAACCAGCGGACGATCCTCCTCTTGACGGCCTTGATCTTCCCAGTGTTTGAGCACCGCGCTACCGATGTAGACGTAGCTAAGCAAATCACCCAAACGAGCCGAGAGTTTCTCTCGGAATTTTAGGTCGCCGCCCAGAGTGAACATCGCACTGTCGCTAAGCAACGCCAGTACCGCTGAGTAGCGGCTGAAGTGCTGGTAGTAGCGCCTCATTTCGCCGTCGCTGGAGCTGGCCAGATGACTGCTAGTGAGTCCATGAACTAGCGAACGTGAAGCATTGCAAATCGCAAAACCAAGATGGCTCCACAATGCTTCGTCAAATGCGACTACGCCTTCTTTGCCTTCAATATCCAGCGACTGCATTTCTTTCAGAACCCATGGGTGGCAGCGAATTGCGCCTTGCCCGTATACCAGCATATTGCGGGTAAGGATATTTGCCCCTTCGACGGTGATGTTCACCGGTGAAGACATATACGCATCGGCGATCATGTTTTTGGGGCCAGTCATTACTGCTTTACCGGCCTGAATGTCCATCGCGTAAATAGTCGCTTGCTGGCCCATGTGGGTGGCGTGATATTTCAAAATAGCCGAGGCTACCGCAGGCTTTGAGTGCAGTTTGTCGATCAGGCTCAGGGTAAACACCCGTGAGGCTTCGGTCATATAAGCACGACCAGTCGCCTGGGTGAGCGCTTCGCCAACTCCTTCAAATTCAGCAATGGGCAAACCAAACTGACGACGGATACGGGCATAAGCACCCGAGGTAAGCGCAGAGATTCGTGCCGCACCGGTTCCGCTAGTAGGCAGCGAAATAGCGCGACCAACCGACAGCTGTTCAACCAGCATCTGCCAGCCTTTACCGGCGTTGTCCGCGCCGCCAATAATGTAGCTAAGTGGTACAAATAGTTTATCAGCCGAGGTGGTGCCGTTATAGAACGGTGCGCCGCATGGTAGTTGGCGACGGCCGATGTTCACGCCTTCAAGGCCTGTAGGAATCAGGGCGCAGGTAATGCCGTAATCTTGCTTGCTTTTGTCGCCTAGCAGACCATCGGGATCGCTTAGTTGAAACGCTAAGCCCAGCACCGTCGAGATAGGCGCCAGCGTGATGTAGCGCTTGCTCCAAGTTAGCTCTATACCAAGGGTCTCTTCGCCGTCGAAAAGACCTTTTTTAACAATCCCAAAATCTGGAATTGAGGTGGCATCTGAACCAGCGTGAGGGCTTGTTAAGCCAAAACAAGGGATTTCTTTGCCCTTAGCCAAGCGCGGCAGGTAATGATCTTTCTGCTCTTCGGTACCGTAGTAACGCAGCAACTTGCCGGGGCCGAGCGAGTTTGGTACGGCGATAATTACGCCAACGGTTACAGACACCGTGCCAACTTTTAGTAGTACTTCAGAATGTGCACGCTCCGAAAACTCCAAGCCACCATACTTCTTCTCAATAATCATGCCGAGGAAGCCGTGCTCGAAGATGAAATCCATAATGTCATCTGGCACTTCGTTTTCCGTCACAATCTCGTAGCCCTTAATCATCCGACACAGCTCTTCGCATGGGCCGTCGATAAAGGCCTGCTCGTCAGCAGACAGCTCGGTGCGCTCAATTTTGTGCAGCTCGCTCCAATCTGGCTTGCCGCTGAATACCTGCGCTTCCCAGGTTACGTCGCCCGCCTCAATAGCGGCCTTTTCGGTATCCGACATCGGCGGCATGATTTTACGGAAGATGCCCAAAATGGGCGTAGATAGAACTTTCTGACGAATTGGCTTAACCGCTAGTAGTACGAAGGAGGTACCCAGAACAATTGCGCCAAAGATGAGTCCCCCCGTTCCGACAAAGCCGACTAGCTTTGCGGCCAGCAGGAGCACAGAAAGAACAGCAATTGACACCGCCGCTGAAGCGCCATTAAAAGCGAGTACAAGACCGGTTGCTACTACAACCAATACGCTAACTAAGCTGCTCATTATTTTTCTCCATTGCGGATCTGCCGCAGTTCCAATTATTGAGGCTGTAACTGCAGTCGGAGAAAAGCTTGATGCCCCAGTCCGACCGCTTTCTGGGTGGTGTATGCCACAGGGAGAGCCTGAACTTCAGGCGCTCATTGGCTTTGACTGCTAAGTCGACAATAAGTTTACTCTGGGTCACTTATTTCACGGCCTAGGTGCACGTACCTTTTTACTACCAAACAACTATTGGAAGCAAGTTAGATCCGCTTTGAGCCGCTAAAGTTGTAATACTGAGCATTAG
>JBLHFB010000117.1:0-6196 GCA_047614865.1 Gammaproteobacteria bacterium
TATGAATAGAATCGAACGAGCAGCCAAGTGAAAAACAAGCCCATAAGGGTTTCCTTGCCGACTAGCAGATTGCTTGCCGCCGCCGCGATTGCCGCGGCTAGTAACCCAGCGTCCGCCCACTCCTTCGGCGTCAGCTATAGCTTGCCGGTGCCACTCTGGTTATACGGTGGTGGTAGTGCCGTGGCCTTGGCGGTGTCGTTCCTTATTGCCGTTGCATTTATGCGTCATGGAGCGGAGCGCAGCGGCAGCGAGAAAGTTATTGCTCTGCCAAGAACTCCGGCGCTGATTATCTTTACCAGCCTCAACCTTCTAGCAATTGCTTTACTTGCTTTGTGCATCGGTGCCGGGTTTTGGGGACATCCCAACTCCTACGCCAATATCAGCATGACGCTGTTTTGGATTATATTTGTACTCGCTTTTGCCTATTTCACCAGCATTGTCGGCGGGCTCTTTGAGCTAGCTAGTCCATGGAAGGCCTTGGCGTACATTATCGGGCGAGTGATCAAACCGTTTAGCGCCGGGCTTTTCAAATACCCCCAAAAAGCTCTCGGTTATTGGCCGGCGATTATTCTTTACATGGGCTTTATCTGGGTTGAATTGTTCGCCAGCACCAAGCCATTTACGCTTGCCCAATACCTCAGCGGATACACGGCAGCCAACCTGCTTGGCAGCTTGCTTTGGGGCATTAAGAGCTGGTTTAGATACGGTGAATTATTCGCAGTTTTCTTACGTTTAATGAGCTTGATCTCGCCTTTCAACCTGAGCAAAATCGATAGCGGATACCAGCTGACTTGCCGCTGGCCTTTTTCGGCACTATTGAAAGAAACAGCCGACCACTACAGTTTGGTCATTTTTATTCTGTTCATGTTGTCGTCCACAGCCTTCGATGGCCTGCATGAAACCATCGCATGGCAGTGGCTGTGGTGGTCAAACATCCTGCCAACCCTTGATCCGGATGCCGCAAGTCATGGACTGCGAATCATCATCATTTATCGCGATTGGTATCTAGCATTTCAATGGGGCAGTCTTTTCCTTAGCCCCTTCGTGTACCTTGGCGCGTACTGGCTTGCACTGTGGGCTGGCAAGAAGCTGGCAGGCAGCCAGCTTGGCATGGTCTACCTCTGCCAACGATTTGCATACAGTCTGTTGCCAATTTCCTTGGTCTATCACGTGACCCATTACTACACCCTGCTAATGACAACCGGAGTGAAGATCATCCCCTTAGCGTCCGATCCGTTTGGCTGGCGTTGGAATTTGTTCGGCACTGCAGACTGGTTTCGATTCGCGATCATTCCAGACGTTGCTACGGTATGGCACGTTCAGGTAATAACCATCGTCTTGGGTCACATCGTTAGTGTGTACATAGCCCATGTCGAAGCGTTGCGGCTATTTGGCACAGCCAGAAGAGCCACCCTCAGCCAATTACCCATGTTGCTTTTGATGATGCTATTTACAACGGTTGGCCTGTGGATATTGGCTCAGCCAATTCAAACGGGGATGTAAGCATTCGGCCTAGCCGAGCTAACGCTCACAGCAACTGAGAAAGCTTTCGAACTGAGCTACAACGTCATCAAGCACGCTGTTTAGCCCATGGTCACCGGAGATCAAATGCAGCTGGCAGTCGGTCTGGCGTGCATATTTCATCGACAATTCCCAGGGAATCACCTCGTCACCCCAGCCATGAACAATGTGAACGTGATCACATTTCAACGACTGGTGGCGGTGAGGGTACCCAGGCACAAACAATGCCGGCGCCATCATAAACACGCCCACAGGCTGACAGCTTTCCGCTGCAACCGCGGCAACGTAACCGCCCATGCTAGAACCCACTAACAGATAGTCGCCCTGCTCTTTTTCGACGTAATCCTGCAGGCGGGCAACCCGCTCGGCGGGATCAAAAGTGTCGCTGTAATCAATACTCTCCACGATGAAACCGCGGCCTTTGGCAACATTGGCCAAGCGGGTAATTTTTCTACCCCAGGGGCCACTTTCCTTACCGTGGGAGAATACCACTTTGGTTTTGCTTGGAATCATTGCTACCTCGGGTTTGGCGTTATCAACTTAGATTGCGATGATCATACTGGCTAGGCCGCTAACAACGCCAATTGGCGAGGTGTATCTAATCCCATACTCCGCTGCTTTTTTGTAGATCGACTGAGTGTGCCATTGGGCGTAATCACAATGTGCTTACCGTCGGCATGGTTAAAATGATACTCAACAATATCTCCCCAAAAATCCAGAGACTGCTTGTTGTCTTCTGCATGTTGGCGAACAATCGCTTTTACCAGCTGTAGCTGCTTTGCATGCGGCTCCAAACGGATTCTGGGCGGCAGCACAAGGCGTCTTTGATGCTCTAAAGCTTTTGCGGTAGCCGCGTCACCCTGAATAAATTGGGTGCGAACAAAAATCCAAGATGGAAAGGCGCAGCTTTGAAGGATACGTTGCTGCTTCGCCTCGTTAATTGCTCGCGAAATTGACGCCCCGTCTATTCTCAATAAACGGCCAAGCTTATGCAGGTAGTCTTCGGACGAGACAAAGCCCGCAGGCGGCTCAGATTCGAGGCCCAAGCTTGGGTCGGCAGAGACACGCAGTAAGTCGTCTATCGCCGCTCGTGGAACCGGCTGAAAACCAAGGCGCTCGACAATATCAGCGATGCTGGAATTAAACAGTGTATTGCGAATCTCTTGGGCTAGCGCTGATAGATGCCGGCTCATAACGAACTCCGAGGAAGAACAATTAACGGAGTGTCAGCTTATGGCCAGTGGTGGATCATTCCGTGATACTGCCTTCCCGCGGAGCAAAAGACGTTGTTATCCCACGCAACCCGTCCCTCAATTTCGGCGCTGCTTAAAAATGGTGCCCCATTGCACCCAACAAGGGCTTCAAGATTGACGCTCGGCTTGTTAGGTATCCAATAAAGACAAACAACCCATCTATTTCTACTTAGCCTGTTTAAGCGTCGCGACTAAATACCGCCATCAACCACTGGTACAGATATGAGTGGCCACATAAAATAAAAATAGCGGCTCGACTGCCAATTACCGCTCTCACGACACGCGTACACTCGGGCGACTTATTTTTAAAACAAGAGACGCCATCATGGCTTCAAACCCAATGGGCGCTGGAATTTCCAGCCTTAGACGCCTTTCGCAGTCACGCTTAGTCAATGCCTTACATTTGCACAAGCCGCTTGAAAAACTGGTTTTCCACGGCACCAAATACAGCATTAATAGCCTCGAAGGGTTTTCCGGCAAATCGAAAGGCAAAAATAGCGCTGAGCGAATGGGCAAACCTGACGCCAGCAAGGCCTTGTTCGATATCACCCCCACTGAAGACCAGACGATGTTCTGCGATGCAGTTGCTCGGCTTGCCGCCGACTTGATTCGTCCCGCTGCTTCTGAAGCCGACACGCAATCTGAAACACCAGCTGAGTTACTCCAACAAGTTCACGAGCTGGGACTCACTCACTTCGCCATTCCTGAAGCGTTTGGTGGTGCAGCAAGCGAACGGTCGCCGCTTAGTCAAGCCCTCGTAGCCGAGCAACTTGCTCATGGCGACATGGGAATCGCGGTTGCGGCACTAGCCCCAATGGCGGTGATAAACGCACTAGTAGATTTCGGCACCGCCGAGCAGCAGTCTCGCTATTTACCACGATTTACTGAAGATAAATTTGTGCCAGCGGCTTTAGCTATAACCGAAGCTCAGCCAATGTTCGATCCACGCAAGCTAAAAACAACCGCAGAAGCAGTTGCCGATGGCTTTATGTTGTCGGGTGAAAAAACACTCGTGCCGCTCGCTGTCAATGCCGAACTAATCTTGGTTGCAGCAGAGTTACCAGGAAAAGGCCCACGGCTATTTATTGTTGGTAATGGACAAGAAGGGGTAACCATTAAACCCAGCCCCGCGATGGGTTTACGTGCAGCTGCACTCGGCACAGTAACGCTTAATAACGTCAAAGTTGATGCCGACAATCTACTCGGCAACGACGACTTTGACTACGGCAAATTACAAAGCCAGTCTCAAGTCGCATGGTCTGCATTAGCCACCGGCTGCGCTCAGGCGATGCTGGATTATGTAATCCCCTATGTGAAAGAACGCAAAGCGTTTGGCGAGCCTATAGCGCATCGTCAGGCAGTGGCTTTCCTAGTTGCCAATATCGGTATAGAGCTTGAAGGCTTGCGTTTAATGATGCTTCGCGCTGCCGGCCAACTAGAACAAGGCGACGCGACCCAGGCAGCCCGCTTGGCTTATATCCAAGCTATCGACAAAGGCATGGAAATTGGCAACAACGGCGTGCAATTACTCGGTGGACACGGCTTCACCAAAGAACACCCTGCCGAACGCTGGTACCGCCAGATGCGTGGACTAGCTGCAATTCACGGAGGCGTTACGGTTTAACCGTAGGAGATAATTATGCCAATCAATCTAGAACTACCTCGTAAGTTAAATGCCCTCGCCTCTTCTGCTCATTTGGCAGCCGAGAATATGCTTCGTCCGATTTCTCGCAAATATGATTTGGCCGAACACGCCTATCCTAAAGAACTGGATATGCTCGCCGCGGCAATGGAAGGCCGCGATGAAGGCAGCAGCGGCATCAAAGCCGGTGCAATGGCGAAAAACTCTAGCGACAGCGATGAGAACAGCAACGGCGCCAATATGGGCACCGTCGTCGGCATTGAAGAAATGTGCTGGGGCGACGTTGGCTTACTACTCACCATGCCTCGTGCTGGCCTAGGCAATGCCGCGCTATCTGCCGTTGCAAACGACGAACAAAAAGCCCGCTTCAAAGGTAAGTGGGCAGCGATGGCGATCACCGAGCCAAGCACCGGTTCAGACTCTGCCAGCATCAGCACCACCGCGACTCCTGACGGCGATCATTACGTTCTTAACGGTGAGAAGATCTATATCACTGCTGGGAAACGCGCTGATCTGATTGTAGTGTGGGCGACAGTCGACAAAAGTCTCGGCCGAGCAGCGATCAAATCGTTTGCAGTTGAATGGGGCACCGAAGGCATGGAGTTAGCCCGTCTTGAGCATAAGCTTGGGATTAAGGCATCTGACACTGCCGCCGTGAACTTCATCAACTGCCGCGTTCACAAAGACAATCTGCTTGGCAACCCAGAGATTGACACCAAAAAATCGTTCGCTGGCGTAATGCAAACCTTCGACAACACCAGGCCAATGGTCGCGGCGATGGGTTTAGGAGTCGCAAGAGCGGCGCTAGAACGCACCCGCGAACTACTGGTCGACAACGTTAATCTCGACTATAAACTGCCGCTTTATTCCTGTTCAGCGGTGGAAGCCGAACTATACAAAATGGAAGCAGAGTTAGAGTCGGCAAGGCTGTTAACCCTGAAATCTGCATGGATGGCTGACAATCGCAAACCCAACTCGATGGAAGCCAGCATGGCTAAGGCCAAAGCGGGCCGTGTCGGAAGCTACGTCACCCTTAAATGTGTAGAACTTTGCGGCAGTGTCGGCTTTTGCGAAGATGAACTGCTTGAAAAATGGGCACGAGACTCAAAAATCATCGATATTTTTGAGGGTACTCAACAGATCCAGCAATTGATTGTAGCTCGCCGCCTGCTTGGCCTTTCCTCGTCTGAACTCAAGTAGATAGGGATCTTTTTTACGACTTATCGGACCTTGGCATGGGGCTTATTTGCTTGATATATCCCGCCAAACTGGCAGTATTGTCGGCACAATTTGCGGAGGACTACAGGTCAAGTAATGGATACCAATAAAAGAGACTTTATCGCCGCAGCCCCTTGGCTTGAAGGCGTTAGCCCGGACTGTATCGACTTCTTGGCGAAAAACTGCCAAATCAGACACTTCCCTGAGGGGCGCAACATCGTCTCTCGCGGGACGGTTTCGAAGAACCTATATGGCGTTGTTGCCGGCAGCGTTCGCATATCCACCCACTCTGCACGCGGGCAACATCTGATAATCGACGATGGTGAGGCCGGTAAGTGGCTGGGCGAGCTGTCTTTGTTTGATACCCAGCCGAGCATGGTTGACCTTCGCACACGTGAAGAATCGACGATTATGTTCATCGCAAACGACATCATCCATAAAGCCGGTGAACGTTGGCCCGAAATTTACCGTGGCATTGCGAAGTGGACTGCAAAAGTTGGCTTGCCGCTATTAAGCCTCGTTGAGCTGGTTGCGGCTCACCCATTATCGGTGCGCCTAGCGT
>JBLHFB010000118.1:0-6109 GCA_047614865.1 Gammaproteobacteria bacterium
AATCAATACGGTCATCCTCCTCCATGCCAGCAGTTGGATCTTTGTATTTAGTTAGCCCAAGTTCGTCAAGAGACACAGCGCGTCGCACGGTGCTGCCGATGCTCGGGTTGTCTACGCGAGAAGAGGTAGCGCAGGCGCTCAGCAGGGCAGCCATGCTGGCTGCTAGGACGATTCGCCATGGGCTAAGGCCGTTTTTGGAAAAGATCCCTGCGGCCATTATGTGTTTCCTGTTTGTGAAATATTCAACATGCTTTGTCATTACGCTGGATTAACGATTTTCGATGGATTTGAGCATGTCATCAAAAATTCTTGCGAGAGCAATACGTGCTCTAGCGCTATAAACTTGGATGCGTTGCCGCTGAACTAAGAGTTCGTTGTAAGCCTGCTCGTGCAAATAGTCGCTATGTTTTTTTAGCGCTGAATCGACTTGCTTGCTCAATTTAACCACGCGACGCTGTAGTTTTTCGCGTCGTTTTACCGGAGGTAGGTTATAGGTGTCAGCAAAGCTCCGCCAACCTGGTCCGATTGTGGTGTCAGCAGCAGCCTGGTCAGGCTCGAAATTGTCAGCTTGGTAGGCAGCATCTAGCAGTCCATTCAATTGGGATTGCCGTTCTTCAAGCATCAATTTAATTTTTGCCAAATTGCGGTAGTTGACCAATGCTTCATAGAAGTCGTGGCGTGCGATTAAGCGGTAAATAAGGCGTAGGTCAGGGGTTCCATTTGGAGAGATATCATTGACTCGCCAGTCATTGCCGGCCCACTCCTGCTCTTTTGCTGAGGCAGTCAAAGTGATGAACTCTTCGTTATGCACTGCGTCTAGCGCATGGTCAATCCGCGTTGCTTCAAACTCAAACACATCCAATGCGTACCGGTAATGCTGGCGCGCGAGTTCCGGCTGGTCTTTGCGCAGCAAGCCAAAGGGGATTGCCAAGAGTGTTTCTTGAACAGCGGGGTGAATTGGATTGCGATCGCGCACTTGCAGCCAGCTTTTAAGTGCAGCTCGGAAACGTGCCGGGTCTGTTTCTGCGGTTAGCTCGCGCTTGAACGAGCCCTGCGCGGCACAGCTGTCTTGGCGATGCGCGGCGCGAAGATTAGAAGGTGAGCTGCCGAGCGATTTTAGTGAATTATCGGCGCACTGGGCGGCAATTAGCTCGGCGTTGCCGTGCACTCGACCTGACTCTCCCAGTTCCGCCCAGCCGAGTGCCAGCAGTGCCTTGTTAGAGAAGGAGCCTTCGGTTCGTATCCGCTTTAACAGCGGAATGGCACTGCCCGCATCTTCGTGTTCGAGAAAGTAGTAAGCCAAGCTCAAATTTGCGAGATCCTTGAGTGCTTTAGCTTCTTCACTGCGCGTTCTGCGCTTGCCTAGCGAGTCTAATTTAGCGACTCCATGGTCTACCTCACCAACGTTAATCAGCGAAATCCCTCGATTGTACTCGGCGTAATCGCGAAGCAGGCGCGATCCCGTTTGATCTTTGAGGACAGAAGCTGCATCAAGATAGCGGCTCTGGGCCAAGTAGAGCTGTCCTAACAAGTTGGTTCGACGCTGTTGCTGGTCGTCACTCATCGGCTGACGCACACGTGAAGCGCTGTACTCAACAAGTCCCGTCAGCCCTAACTGGCCACGGCGAAACTGCTGATCTGCAAGCCGCAGCCAAGCTTCATTGCCAATATTGAAAGGCTGGGGGCGGTCGGTCAATTTATGAAAGCGGGCAGAGGCTAAGTAATGCAAGCCGTACTGAGCGTAGATTTTGCCCAGTTGGAAATTGGCTTCGTCAGCATTGGCATTCACAAACCCCTTATCAGCCGCGCGTTGAAGCGTTGTCGCGGCAAGCATCGGCTTGCCCAGATTTTGCAGGTGTAGGGCCTCACGCCGGTAAAGTTCGCCGATTTCCTTTGCTTGGTTTTCGCTAAGTACCGACAGTGACATGTTGCTGTCGCGATTTTTACGCCCTTCGGCGAACACACTTAACTGAATATGAGTTGCAAACTGGTCGGTTTCAAACGCAATGCTGCGTGAGTTGCTCCAGTTTTGGGTGCTATTGTCGAGGCTGGTCTTACCGGTAATCGCGACGGTTAGCTGATGTTCGCCAGGGCTTAATGGCTGATCAAACGCTCGGATCGCGCCGCCATTGCTAAACGAAGTGCTTTCTTCAGGGCTAAACTCCTGCCGACTAACGGTGTTGCCGTTCACGTCTAATCGGAGGCTTTGAATGTGGAATCCGTTGGGGTGGTCGACGGTAATAAACGCGCGGCTAGGGTTGTTAACGCCAGACAGCTCTTCCACAAAGGCTTGAACAGCATGGTCGATATCTAGCGATTTTTCTTTAACCAGCTGCGCCTTTCTATCCAGATCGCGCAGTCGCTCAACAGTTTTGGCATCCCGCACGCCGCTCGCAATGCCATTGGTCTGCTTGGGAAGTTCGTCTTGCTCGGGCGCTGCGAAAGCGCTGCTAGCAGCAAATGCAAGGCAGGAAAACGCGCACCTGATAGCTTTTGAGCGTCGTTGCGACGCGTTATTGAGAGGATTGAATAAATTAATCACTGGAACCAATAATGTTTACAAGTTAGCCAAGCGTCTGAATCGTGCTCATCACGAGTTCTAGCTTGGCGAGGTATCTTTGAACATGGGCGAGCCGCTGTAAAGCGGCAGAACACAATGTAATCAAGTTGTCACCGCTGCGGCAGATAAAACTACCACGGTTGACATGATACGATGCGCGCCTTCCAATCAAGTTCCTAGAAAATTTTATGTCTGTTGTGACCCGATTTGCGCCCAGCCCCACCGGTTATCTACATATTGGCGGAGCACGTACTGCGCTTTATTCTTGGTTAATGGCCCGAAGTCAGGGTGGAAAATTTGTACTTCGGATTGAAGACACAGACCAAGAACGTTCAAGCGACGCGTCTGTGCAAGCAATATTGGATGGAATGGAATGGCTTGGCCTTGATTATGATGAAGGCCCGTTCTACCAAATGCAGCGTATGGATCGCTATAAAACGGTCATTCAGCAGCTGCTAGACGAAGGCAAAGCCTATCGTTGCTGGTGTTCGCGCGAAGAGCTTGATGAGCTGCGTGAAGGCCAGCGAGCGCGTGGTGAAAAGCCACGCTATGACGGCCGATTCCGTGATTTCACCGGCTCCCCCCCAGAAGGCGTTGAGCCCGTTATCCGTTTCCGTAACCCGCTTGAAGGTGACGTAAAGTTCACTGACATGGTTCGAGGCGAAATCGTGGTGTCTAATTCGGAGTTAGATGACCTAGTGATTGCTCGCGCTGGTGGCGTGCCAACCTATAATTTAACGGTGGTTGTTGACGATATAGACATGCGAATGACTCATGTACTGCGTGGTGATGACCACATCAACAATACCCCGCGTCAAATTAATATTTATCAAGCACTGGGCGCGACTGCCCCTGTGTTTGCCCATGTGCCTATGATTCTAGGCGACGACGGTGCGCGTCTATCGAAGCGTCATGGCGCTGTATCTGTGATGCAATATCGTGATGAAGGCTACCTTCGCCAAGCCGTTCTTAATTATCTTGTCCGCCTCGGCTGGTCATGCGGCGATCAGGAGCTCTTCTCTATTGAAGAAATGATCTCGTTGTTTAAAGCGACTGATTGCAACCGCGCACCTTCTGCATTCAACACTGACAAACTTGTATGGCTAAATCAGCATTACATTAAAGAGTTGCCAGCAGACGAGTTGGTTGCCCAGTTGCAATGGCACCTCGATCAAGCTGGCATCGATGTGTCTGCTGGGCCAGATATCGAGAAAGTTGTCGACGCCCTTCGCGAACGGGCAAAAACTTTGATTGATCTAGTTAACGGTTTACGTTTCTTCTATCAGGACTTCGAAGACTACGATGCGAAAGCAGCGAAGAAAAATCTCAAAGAAGCCGCTATCGCGCCGTTGAAGAAAGTGGCCGAGAAGCTGTCGGCTGTGTCTGATTGGAAGGCCGCCGAGTTACACGCTTGTGTCGACGCCGCTGCGGAGGAGCTTGAAGTGGGGATGGGCAAAGTGGGGATGCCGCTGCGTGTGGCGGTCGCCGGATCTGGCAGTTCTCCGCCAATCGATATTACGCTTGAGCTACTAGGTCGCGAAAAAACCTTGGCTAGAATCGCTAAGGCGATTAGCTGGATTGAACAAAATATTTGTAATCAATAGTTGCAATGTAAACCCTGCTGCGCTTTAATTAGCTGATCTTGAGGCCGCAGCAGTGCTGTATTCGCGCCCAACCCCCCCGAATATATACCCGTATATTGAGTAATCAGCCACCGTGGCTTGAGATACTAAATCTGCCCCCCCCAATTTTTACTTTAGGCATTCTGCCTTACCCCAAAAATTATCTATCGCTTCACAGCCAATAAGGCTTAAGGAGAATTCATGAGCAATATCATTTCCGTAACCGACGCTACCTTTGACACAGAAGTACTTCAATCAGACCAACCGGTATTGGTTGATTTCTGGGCTGAGTGGTGCGGCCCTTGTAAAATGATCGCGCCGATCTTGGAAGAAATTTCAGGCGAATACGGCGACAAACTAAAGATTGTTAAAATCGATTGCGACGCCAACCCCGACACCCCAGCAAACATGGGTGTTCGTGGTATTCCAACGTTGACTTTATTCAACGCTGGCGACAAAGTAGCCCAACAAACCGGTGCGCTATCTAAATCTCAGCTCTCGGCGTTCATCGACTCAAATTTATAATGTCAAACGAATCCCAAGACGCTGTAATCAGCAAAAAAAATGACGATACCGCTCCGCCGGTAACTATTATTGTTGAGCCAGCAGCAGCTTTGAAGCCTGCTGTCGCGGCTCCTGACGCCTCCGCCCCATCTGCTGCCCCATCTGCCGAAAGATCAGATTCGCAACCGCAAGGCCGCCAGCAAAACCAAGGTCGTCGCAACAATAATAATAAGAACCGCAACAGCGGTCGAGATAGTAATCGAGATAGCAACAACAGCAACCGAGACAGCAATAATAACGGGGGCCGTCAAAACACCAATAATGGTCGTCGTCGTGCTGGCGAGAGAGAGCCTCAGGCGCCGGTTGTGCCTCCATCTGGCGTCACAGTAAGTCTGGCTGAGCTTGGACGGCAATCAGCTGCAGAGTTGGTTGACGTAGCGAAGGCTATGGGTATCGAAGGCGGTACTCGCAGCAAGAAACAAGAACTGTTGTTCTCAATCCTGCAAGGCCACGCTGCTCAGGGTGACGAAATTCTTTGCGAAGGTGTTCTAGAGATTCTGGCTGATGGCTACGGATTCCTGCGCTCTTCCCAGGGTTCATACCAGTCTGGCCCCGATGATATTTATATCTCACCAAGTCAGATTCGTCGTTTTGGTTTACGTACCGGTGACACTGTCGCTGGCCAAGTGCGTCCGCCTAAAGACAACGAGCGTTACTTTGCGTTATTGAAGGTTGATCACATCAACGAAGACACGCCAGAGAACGCCAAGAACAAAGTTCTTTTTGAAAACCTAACGCCGCTTCATCCGCGTGAGCGTTTCAATCTAGAAGTAGGCAACGGTTCAACAGAAGATATTACTGGGCGACTTATCGACCTAGTAGTGCCGATTGGTAAAGGGCAGCGCGCACTAATCGTGTCGCCACCTAAAGCCGGTAAAACCATGTTGCTTCAGTCGGTTGCTCAGGCAATTGCCACCAATCATCCAGAATGTATTTTGATGGTTCTGCTGATTGATGAGCGCCCCGAAGAAGTAACCGAGATGCAGCGCATGGTTAAAGGCGAAGTGTGTTCTTCAACCTTTGATGAGCCGGCTTCTCGCCACGTGCAAGTAGCCGAAATGGTGATTGAAAAAGCCAAGCGTTTGGTTGAGCACAAGAAAGACGTAGTAATTTTGCTTGATTCAATTACTCGTCTAGCCCGTGCTTACAACACCGTTCAGCCGTCGTCAGGCAAAGTCTTGACTGGTGGTGTTGACGCCAATGCATTGCAGAAGCCAAAACGTTTCTTCGGTGCGGCTCGGAATATTGAAGAGGGCGGAAGCCTTACGATTATTGCTACCGCGCTTGTAGACACCGGCTCTAAGATGGACGAATTGATTTACCAAGAATTCAAAGGAACGGGTAACTCCGAAATCCAATTGAA
>JBLHFB010000119.1:0-6047 GCA_047614865.1 Gammaproteobacteria bacterium
CCAGTGGCTGCCTTTTTTATGGCTCGATTTTTGGTCGCTAAATGTTATATCGCGCCAACTGGATTTAACAGCATGGCGATAGCTTCGGCGATTTTCTTATAGCCAGCATTATTGGGATGGATCAGATCAGATTTCAGTGACTGGTCGCTGAGCACTGCTGAGATTGTCTGGTTTTCTAATGGAATCGCGTATTGATTGGCGAGTTGCTGGCAGCGTGGATCAGCATTCAAATTAAACAATGCCGGTGCCGGAACTCCAAGTAACACCACCTGCGAGCCGTTTTCTTGGATGACCTCAATCATCTCGGCAAGGTTGGTTTGCATCGTGTCGTGGGGCCCTTTGCGCAACATGTTGTTGCCGCCAAGGCAAAGAACCACTAACTGGGGTCGGCTCTGCTCCAGTAGTTGTTGTAGCCGCGCTAAGCCTTGCGCAGTTTTTCGCCAGGAATTCCCGCATTAATTACGTCGAAGCCGGTGAGGCTAGCGAGGTGACTAGGGTAGCTGTTGGTTTTTGAGCTCGCCTCGGCCCCGTATGTAAGGCTGTCGCCAAAGGCAAGAATGACCGAATCAGCGTCTAGTTCTGATAGGCGTGGGCCGTTATAGCTGCCGCCACCTGAAATTAGTAGAACGCAGAGCAAGCAAGCCGCTTGCGAGCGACCTGATCTCAGACTTTGGCGGTGTTGGTCTCATATAGAGGTTTGTAACCATTAACGATGCGGCAGAATATTTCGGCAGTTTGCTCAGTGTCGTACTTAGCGGCATGTGCTTTGTCATTGTCCCAGGGGACTCCTGAGGCGTCAGCAACGCGTTTTAGCACGGTCTGGCCAAAGGCTAATCCGCCCAAGGTCGCGGTGTCGAAACAAGTGAAGGGGTGGAACGGATTGCGCTTGATACCACAGCGTTCGACTGCCGCATTTAGGAAGTTGAGGTCGAACCAAGCGTTGTGGCCGACCAATACAGCGCGGCTACAGCCTGTTTCACGAATTTCGTGGCGTACTCGGGTAAAGACCTTCCCTAGTGCATCCGTTTCGTCTAACGCTAGACGAAGTGGGTGAAAAGGGTCAATACCGGTAATTTCTAGCGAGGCCTTTTCCATGTTGGCACCTTCGAAGGGCTTTACATGGAAGGTGACGGTCTCGGTGATATACAAATCACCTTCGTCATTCATCGCCAAGATACTGGCTGCAATTTCTAGCAAAGCGTCTTTTTGTGAATTGAAACCGCCGGTTTCAACGTCTACCACTACCGGCAAGAAGCCTCTAAAGCGGGATTTAATCCCAAGTTCAATAGGTGCTTCATAGTCGTCAGGGTTAAATCGTTCGGTCACTGGTTATTCTTTCATTTTTGGGTGGTCTGTGATTGTACGTGGCCTTGTTGCGAGTAGATACCGTCAGGCGCTGTCCGGATGCTTTGTTGTTCAAGATGATCGCGATAAATGGTACTATACTGCGCTGAATTTTCCCTACTTTCACGAGACATTCAATGGCGCAAAACAAAGTCGTTCTTGCTTACTCCGGCGGTTTAGATACCTCGGTCATTCTTAAATGGCTACAAGAGACCTATGACGTTGAGGTGGTTACCTTTACTGCTGACCTTGGTCAGGGCGAAGAGATCGAGCCTGCACGTGCCAAAGCCGAAGCCTTGGGCGTGAAAAACATCTACATTGAAGACCTTCGTGAAGAGTTTGCTCGTGACTACGTTTTCCCAATGTTCCGAGCCAATGCTATTTACGAAGGTGAGTACTTACTCGGCACGTCAATCGCCCGGCCGTTGATTGCGAAACGCTTGGTTGAAATTGCTCAGCAGCATGACGCTTACGCCGTATCGCACGGTGCAACCGGCAAAGGTAACGACCAAGTTCGTTTTGAGCTGGGCGTTGCTGCGCTTGGCCAAGGCATCAAAGTGATTGCCCCTTGGCGTGAATGGGATTTGAACTCCCGTGAAAGCTTAATCGCTTACGCTGACAAGCACAAAATTCCAGTTGACTTTAAAAAGCGCGATGGCACTGCTGGCCCGTATTCAATGGACGCAAATTTGCTTCACGTGTCTTATGAAGGCGGCGTACTAGAGGATACTTGGACTCCAAGTGAAGAAGGTATGTGGCGCTGGACTGTTTCTCCTGAAGCAGCACCCGACGCAGCGACGTTTGTTGAGCTGACGTATAGCAAAGGCGACATCGTTGCGATTGATGGCGTAGCAATGAGCCCTGCCACCGTTATGGAGCAACTCAACAAGGTGGGCGGCGAAAATGGTGTTGGCCGTATCGACATCGTCGAAAACCGCTTTGTAGGCATGAAGTGCCGCGGTTGCTACGAAACCCCAGCCGGCACGATCATGCTCAAAGGCCACCGTGCAATAGAATCGGTAACCCTAGACCGCGAAGCAGCGCATCTTAAAGATGAGCTAATGCCGCGTTACGCCAACCTAATTTATAATGGATTTTGGTGGGCACCTGAGCGTCATATGCTTCAGGCTGCTATCGATCAGTCTCAAGAGTATGTTAATGGTGTTGTTCGCCTTAAGCTTTACAAAGGTAACGTTGACGTTGTTGGTCGTAAGTCTGATGACAGTCTTTACGATGCCGGTATTGCAACGTTTGAAGACGATGCTGGAGCATATGATCAGAAAGATGCCGCTGGCTTCATCACATTGAATGGGCTTCGTCTCCGCGTTCAAGGCGCTAAAGGTCGTAGCCAGCTGTAGACGGCTTGATCGATGGCAAAAAGGCCGGGTTTTTACTCGGCCTTTTTTATGTCTGATGGATGCTCAGTGGTGGCATCAAGTTCGATCATCAGTCGACGTTTGTGGTGCCGCGCTACATCTTGCCAGAGCTCGCCGATCATTGCGCCTTCAAGCGCATAAAGTAGATTGAGGTTGTGCAGTGAATGGTTTCCAAATACGCGGCAACCGAGCCACTTGCACTTGCCTGCAAGTGTTCGCGATTGTGTATTCCCGCTTTCGCCAGCATCGCTGCGGATGCGGGCCCTAGGTTGGGAAGCGACGCGATTGAAGTGCTAGGTTTCTTCGGCAAATCGCATTGAAAGATCTACAGACTCAAGATCTTTGGTTAGGGTGCCAACAGCTAGGTAGTCAACGCCAGTGTCGGCGATGCTGCGAGCATTTTCCCAAGTAATTCCACCACTGGCTTCCACTTTAGCTTGGCCGCGATTGTATTTTTTATGGTCGGAGTTTCTGGCTACCGCCTTATTTAGCATTGGGATTGAGAAGTTGTCGACCAGTACCAGTTCCGCGCCAGCATGTACCGCTTCGTCGAGTTGGGCGATAGTTTCAACTTCCACTTCAACCGGCACCGCGTTGCCGTGGGCATCACGAAGCATTTTCGCTTGGCGAACGGCTTCAGTGATCGAGCCGGCTGCTATGATGTGATTTTCTTTAATCAGCACTGCATCGTATAAGCCCATGCGGTGATTTTCGCAGCCACCGCAGCAAACAGCATACTTTTGCGCTTTTCGTAAGCCGGGTAGGGTTTTCCGCGTGTCACGAACGGCAGCTTTGGTGCCCGTTATTCGCTTGGCAAACTTTTGCGCCATGGTGGCGGTTCCCGATAAAGTTTGCAGGAAGTTAAGTGCTGTGCGTTCTCCAGTCACCATTGCACGGGCATTGCCGGATATTTTGCAGAGTGTTTGGTTGGGGGTTACCTGCTCGCCATCTGACACGAGCCATTCGACCTTTACGTTGGTATCTACCTGTTTGTAGACTTCGTCTAGCCATGCTGCGCCGCAGAATATGGCTTGGTCGCGGCTGATAATCGTCGCTTCACCTTCGGCATCTTCTGGTACGAGCATTGCAGTCAAATCACCAGGACCGATATCTTCGGCCAGTGCGTGCTTCACAGTGTTGGCAATGTCGTCTGGTAGGATGGCTGTAGGCATTTGGCTGTTCTAGAGAGAATGTCGGTATAGGATACCGTGTACAGCCTAAGCCACCAACACGCATAACTAAATTCAACCTTTGGAGAGTGAGTGCTACGTCAGATTGGGACCATAGTCACTTCATTAATGCGGAGCTTCGGCCGCAGTATGAGGGACCTATTGCCAATTGTGGTCGTGGTGCTTGTTTTCCAATGGGCAGTGATTCGGCAGCCGCTTCCAAACGCAGTTCAATTGGTCTCTGGCCTGCTTCTAGTCGTCGTGGGTCTCACCCTTTTTGTTAGGGGCTTGGAGCTGGCACTATTTCCCTTGGGCGATAGTTTGGCAAGGGCATTTGCGCGGCGCGGGAGTGTGACATGGTTAATGATATTTGCCTTCGCACTCGGCTTCGGAACGACAATTGCCGAGCCCGCTTTAATCGCAGTCTGCGATGAGGCAGCCAAGCTGGCTGCCGGCGCAAATCTGATAGATCCAGGGATGACCCAAGACAGCTGGGCTAAAGGGTTGCGTATTACCGTGGCATTTTCAGTTGGCCTAGCCTTGGTGGTTGGTGTCTTGCGTATATTGGCAGGCTGGCCGATGCAATATTTGATTATCGGCGGCTACATATTGGTAGTGCTGGTTACTGCCATTGCACCCGAGGAAATTATCGGTGTTGCTTACGACTCCGGCGGGGTAACCACGTCGACAATTACCGTGCCCTTAGTAACGGCATTAGGAATTGGCTTGGCCTCGAGTATTGATGGCCGCAACCCGATGATCGACGGCTTCGGACTAATCGCTCTCGCCTCGCTGACTCCCATCATTGGTGTAATGCTATACGGAGTGCTGGTGTAGTGATCGAGATGCTACAAAGTCTGGCTGAGACACTCCGCGACGTCGCTCCTATTGTCTTCATTATTATGTTTTTCCAGTTTGGAGTCCTTCGTCGGCCACTGAAAAAACCCTTGCAAACCTGCATAGGCCTTATCTACGTGGTGCTCGGGTTAACCCTGTTCATGATGGGGCTAAAGCTGTCACTTTTTGGTATTGGCGAGACTATGGCTTCGCAGCTAACCGCTGAATCGTTTATCGGTCCAGCAGCAGACCGCGAGTGGTATGACTACTACTGGGTGTATTTATTTGCCGCTGCGGTTGGCTTTTCCACCACGGTTGCCGAGCCAGCGCTGATTGCAGTAGCACAGCAAGCAGAAGAGCAGTCCGGTGGTGCATTACGATCCAGCCCGCTGAGGACGGCAGTTGCGATAGGCGTGTCGATTGGAATCACCTTGGGCGTGTTTCGAATCGTCACCGGCACGCCGATTCATTGGTACATTATCGCTGGCTACGTGGTGGTAATGCTGCAAACTCTGCGTGCCCCAAAATTCATTATTCCGTTGGCATTCGATTCAGGCGGCGTAACCACATCGACGGTAACCGTCCCGGTGGTTGCTGCACTGGGGATCGAACTAGCCAGTTCTATTCCTGGCCGCAGCCCACTAATTGACGGTTTTGGCCTTATTGCTTTCGCCAGTCTGTTTCCTATGATGACTGTGATGGCATATGCCCAGCTTAGTGAATGGCGATACAAACAAAAATTGAAAAACGACCAAACGGAGTAAATACATGCACTTCAAGTTGATTATTGCATTGGTGGACGACGAGAAAACCACCAAGGTTATTAAGGCGGCGCGTAAAGCCGGCGCCACGGGTGCCACCATCATTAACCATGCGCGAGGGGAAGGACTGACCAAAAGCGCCACCTTTCTTGGGCTAGGAATGGAGGTGCAGCGAGACGTAATCCTATTTTTAGTGGAAGAGCATTTTTGTCGAGCGGTGCTTGAAACAATTTCGGAGCGAGGGCGATTTGATGACGAGCGCGGAAGCGGGATTGCCTTTTCAATTGACGTGGATGATGCGGTGGGCGTAGCCCATCAAATTAAAGAACTAAGTGATAGCGTGGAAGACGAAATATGAGCGATAAAAAAATCGTTAGAGTGCGTGACTGCATGAACACTGAGTTTGACGTTGTCGACGGCATGGAAACTGTCCGTGCGGCGTTGTCACGACTCAGAAACCCTGAAAATAAATGCGCCATCGTAAACAAGGCACATGCCGACGACGAATTTGGCATGCTCACGCTTGCCGATGTCGGACGAGAGGTGCTCGCCAAAGACCG
>JBLHFB010000120.1:0-6030 GCA_047614865.1 Gammaproteobacteria bacterium
GCGACACCTTTGCCTGTCACGATTGGATTCGGATCTAGAGTTGCAATAACCACCTTTTCAACACCCGCATTCACCAGCGCCTCGGCGCAGGGCCCGGTGCGCCCATGATGAGCACACGGTTCGAGACTGACAAAAACTGTCGCGCCGTTGACATTTAAACCACTAGTCTTGGCACTGCGAAGCGCCATAATTTCTGCATGGGCATGCCCTGGCATCTCGTGCCAACCTAATGCAATCTGACCACTTTGACATACTATGGCACAGCCAACTCTAGGATTTGGGGAGGTATTGATAACATTTTGTGCGAGACTAATTGCCTGAGCCATATAAACCGGCCAGTCAAGAAGCTTGACGTCTAGCTTGGCGTTAGGAATTATTTGCATGATAAATAAGCTTAGCCAAGTTCAGAGGAATGCAGCCATCAGGCCCTGCAGACTGACAGGGCTCCGAGCCACTATATTAGTATTTTAAGTAGCCTTATTCGAATCAGAGTTGTCGCGAGACAAACGGTCAATTTCTTCGCGAAACTCGTTAAGATCTTTAAACGAGCGATAGACTGAAGCGAAGCGGACAAAAGCAACTTCATCTAATTGACGAAGTTCTTTCATTACCTGTTCGCCAACATCACGAGACTGTATTTCTCGCTCACCGGTAGACCGCAAATGCGCCTTGATACGAGTAACCGCCTCTTCAACGTTTTCGATGCTAACGGGGCGTTTCTCGAGAGCCTTACTAAAACCGGCAAATAATTTATCTTCATTAAAGGGCTCACGAACGCCCCCTGCTTTAATAATACGCGGCATCACTAATTCAGCAGATTCATAGGTAGTGAAACGCTCTTCACACGTGACACACTCGCGGCGCCTGCGAACGTTATTACCTTCCGTCACCAATCTCGAATCGATAACTTTGGTGTCAACCGCGCTACAAAATGGACAATGCATAAATAACCTTTCGTTCAGTATCAATCATTGCTGATAAGCCTTGCCACTGAAACCTGACCCTAGACTATCATTTGAATGTCCCGTTACGAGGACACATAAACAGGGAAGTTCGCGCACAGCTTAAGCACTTTCTGTTTAACTTCGTTTATTACAGTCTCATCTTCCATGTTGTCGAGCACATCACAGATCCAGTTAGTAAGGTCGGTAATTTCAGCTTCCTTAAAACCCCTTGTAGTGATTGCCGGCGTGCCGATCCTTAGCCCACTAGTCACGAAAGGAGGCTTAGGATCATTTGGAACCGCGTTCTTATTTACCGTGATATTGGCACGGCCAAGCGTTGCATCAGCCGCCTTACCGGTTATGCCCTGACGAATCAGGCTCAGCAAAAAAAGATGGTCATCTGTGCCGCCAGAAATAATGTCAAAGCCACGCTCGATAAATATCTTCGCCATAAGCTGGGCATTTTTAACTACCTGTTCTTGATAAGTCTTAAATTCAGGGCTCATCGCTTCTTTGAAACAGATTGCTTTAGCTGCGATCACATGCATTAACGGGCCGCCCTGGCTTTCAGGGAAAACAGCAAAATTAAGCTTCTTTTCAAGCTCAGGATTTGATTTAGCTAAAATGATACCGCCACGGGGCCCACGCAGAGTTTTGTGTGTGGTAGACGTGGTGACGTCAGCGATGTTAACCGGGCTTGGATAAACACCCGCAGCAACCAATCCCGAAATGTGAGCCATATCCACCATAAAGTAAGCGCCTACACTGTCGGCGATATCTCGAAATCGCTGCCAATCAATAATTCGTGAGTAGGCCGAGAAGCCTGCCACGATAAGTTTGGGTTTGTGTTCTTGGGCGAGCGCATCGACTTGATCGTAGTCAATTTCGCCGGACTCGTTGATACCGTATTGAACGGCATTGTAAATGCGACCTGAAAAGCTAACGCTCGCGCCGTGGGTTAGGTGCCCGCCGTCCGCTAGACTCATGCCAAGGATTGTATCTCCTGGCTTTATCATTGCCATGTAGGCAGCAGCATTAGCCTGCGAACCAGAATGAGGCTGAACATTAGCGTAATCTGCACCATACAACTCTTTAACACGGTCAATGGCGAGGGTCTCAACCACATCTACGTGCTCACAACCGCCGTAATAGCGTTTGCCGGGATAACCTTCTGCATACTTATTGGTCAAAACCGAGCCCTGCGCCTCAAAGATGAGCGGGCTGGCGTGGTTTTCTGAGGCTATCAATTCAATGTGCTGCTCTTGCCGAGTGCGTTCCGCTTCAATTGCGGCGCTGATTTCTGGATCAAAGTCAGAAATGCGAATATCGGAATTAAACATCGAAGTCTCCAAGGTGGTTGTGGTGATTTTGAGAAGGCGACATTCTACATGATGACCGCCGGTTCGGCACCAGAAATCTAGCTCCCATCAACGGTTTTGGACTCCAAATTGACAACAGCTATGCCATAATAGTGGCCTATTTTTTTACTAAGGTTTCGTGAAATGGCTCAGTTTGTTTACACCATGCATCAGGTTGGCAAAGTTGTTCCTCCAAAGCGTGAGATTCTCAAGGATATTTCTCTGTCCTTTTTCCCTGGCGCGAAGATTGGCGTGCTAGGGCTCAACGGCTCTGGTAAATCGACGTTGCTCAGAATCATGGCTGGACTAGATACAGAGTTTAACGGCGAAGCCAGACCACAGCCGGATCTTAAAGTGGGCTATCTACCCCAAGAGCCGGAGTTAGACGAAACTACTGACGTTCGCGGCAATGTTCAGCAGGGCATCAAGGAGATTATTGATCTTCTCGAGCAGTTCAACGCGATCAGTGACAAATTTGCCGAGCCCATGGGCGACGATGAGATGACGTCCCTGCTGGAGCAGCAAGGTAATTTGCAAAATGAGATAGATGCGGTTGATGGCTGGCAGGTAGAACGAACTCTTGAGCGCGCCGCCGATGCTCTACGCTTGCCACCATGGGACGCTGAAGTTGCCCATTTATCAGGCGGTGAAAAGCGTCGTGTCGCGCTTTGCCGACTTCTATTGTCTAAACCGGACATGCTCTTACTTGACGAACCTACTAACCACTTAGATGCCGCCAGCGTGGCGTGGCTTGAGCGATTCCTGCAAGATTACACAGGCACAGTTGTCGCTATTACTCACGACCGCTACTTCCTCGACAATGCAGCAGGCTGGATTCTGGAACTTGACCGAGGCCACGGCATCCCTTACGAAGGAAATTACACGACGTGGCTGGAAACCAAAGAAAGTCGGCTAGCAAGCGAAGCCAAAAAGGAAGCCGCTCACGAGCGCACAATCAAATCGGAATTAGAGTGGGTACGCTCAAACCCTAAAGGCCGTCAGTCAAAGAGCAAGGCAAGAATCGCACGCTTTGAAGAGCTTAATTCGCAAGACTTTCAAAAGCGCAACGAAACTCAAGAGCTGTATATCCCTCCCGGCCAGCGCCTAGGTGACAAGGTTCTTGAAGTAAAAAACTTAGGCAAAGCGTTCGGCGATAAGAGCTTAATCGAAGATCTCACTTTTTCGGTTCCCAAAGGCAGCATTGTTGGCATCATCGGCGGCAATGGCGCCGGTAAAACCACCTTCCTGCGCATGTTAGTTGGCACCGAGCAACCCGACAGCGGCACTATAGAGCTAGGGGAAACCGTAGAGCTTGCCTATGTCGATCAAAGCAGAGATGAGCTGAACGGCGGCAACACTGTATGGCAGGAAATCTCGGACGAACAAGAGCAGATTCAAGTTGGTAAATACGAAGTGTCCTCAAGAGCCTATGCCAGCCGCTTTAACTTTCGCGGCGCCGACCAGCAGAAATTCGTCAAAGACTTATCCGGCGGCGAACGAAACAGGCTGCACATGGCCAAGCTGCTTAAGCGCGGCGGCAACGTGCTGCTATTAGATGAACCTACTAACGATCTCGATGTAGAGACGTTGCGTGCACTGGAAGAAGGCATTTTGGCATTCCCCGGCTGCGCTATTGTTGTGTCTCACGATCGCTGGTTCTTGGACCGCATCTGCACTCATATCCTAGCCTTTGAGGGCGACAGCGAAGTGGTTTGGCATGAAGGTAACTACACAGACTATGAAGCGCAGCGCCGCAAGCGACTTGGGGACGGTGCTGAGCCTACTAGGATTAAGTATAAAAAGCTTAGTGTCTGAACCTTCGGTTGCTAGGATTGGTACAGTCATGTGTCGGAGTTTGGACTCTGACACTAACCACGTCTAGGTAGCCGCAGATCAAACGTGAGTCGTCGCTGCGCAGATATCTTTGCTGGGCTGAACCTTACTTAGAATATAGCCGTATATAACTTCATGCAAAGCGGAAGATCTTTTTTATAGCTTACAAAAAGACCAGCAGATCCGTCCGGCCCCAAATTGTTTTTGTAAACTAGGATGTTAGCCCAAAATACGCTGACAGCTGATTTGCCAGTCAGCGCTTCTTCCGCGTCCTTACCTATTTCTAACTAGCCAGACACGGCGACACAGCTTAAAACAAGCTGCCGGGCGCTCTGCCGGGCTGATCGGCGCCAAACAGAGCCGCCAGACTGAGGCAGAGCAGGCTTTACAGGCGGTTTGCGATATAGTGCGATTTTGCCCTAATTAATACCTGACTAAATTAGTCGGGTATTGTATGATTAGGACTTACAGTTAACGAATCAGCTCGGCAACCAAGACGGATGCCGGCGAATTTAAACTAAAGGGCATTACTGCCCACGATTAGAGAATACGGAGCGAATGTTATGCCAACTACAGATCAAGAGGTAAGAGAACTCATCAAGCGGGATTACGAACACGGCTTCGTAACCGAGATCGAGTCAGACACCTTTGAACCAGGCCTCAACGAAGACGTTATTCGCCGTCTCTCCAACCTTAAGCAAGAGCCCGAATTCATGCTTGAGTGGCGCCTTAAAGCCTACCGCCGCTGGCTGGAAATGGACGAGCCAGAATGGGCTCACGTAGACTACCCAAAAGTGAAATTCAACGACATTTCATACTATTCCGCGCCTAAACGTCCGGAAGATATGCCTCAGAGTTTGGACGAAGTCGACCCGGAACTGCTTAAAACCTATGAAAAACTGGGTATTCCGTTGCACGAGCGGGCCAAATTGGCCGGCGTTGCTGTGGATGCGGTATTCGATTCTGTCTCTGTTGCCACCACCTTCAAAGAGCCACTGGAAAAAGCCGGCGTTATCTTTTGCCCTATTTCCGAGGCGTTACAAAAACATCCAGAGCTGATAAAGAAGTATTTGGGCAGCGTGGTTCCGGTTGCTGACAATTATTACGCCGCGCTGAACTCAGCGGTATTCTCAGACGGCTCATTTGTGTACATCCCCAAAGGTGTGCGCTGTCCGATGGAGCTGTCCACCTACTTCCGTATCAACGCTGCCAACACTGGCCAGTTTGAGCGCACCCTGATCATCGCCGACGTAGGTAGCTACGTCAGCTATTTGGAAGGCTGCACCGCGCCTATGCGCGATGAAAACCAATTGCACGCTGCGGTGGTGGAGTTGGTACTTTTGGACGATGCACAAATCAAATACTCCACGGTGCAAAACTGGTATCCGGGCGATGAAACAGGCAAAGGTGGCATCTATAACTTTGTCACCAAACGCGCTGCCTGCATCGGCAAAAACTCAAAAGTGTCGTGGACGCAGGTCGAAACCGGCTCTGCCATCACTTGGAAATACCCCAGCTGTGTACTGCGTGGTGACAACAGCGTGGGCGAATTTTATTCTGTCGCACTGACTCACAACTTTCAGCAAGCCGACACCGGCACAAAGATGATCCACATAGGCAAAAATACTCGCAGCACGGTTATCGCCAAAGGCATTTCGGCAGGCCGAAGTTCCAACGCTTACCGCGGCCTAGTGAAGTTCAACCCGGGAGCTGAAGGCGCTCGAAACTTCACTCAGTGCGACTCCTTGCTGATTGGTGACCGCTGTGGTGCTCACACTTTCCCGTACATAGAAAGCAAGAATAAGTCGGCTATCATAGAGCACGAAGCGACTACGTCAAAAGTCAGCGACGAACAAATGTTTCTGTGTCGCCAGCGCGGTATAGACCCAGAACAG
>JBLHFB010000121.1:0-6007 GCA_047614865.1 Gammaproteobacteria bacterium
TTAGTGGCAGCTTTCTTTCGGTAGCTGGACGGAGTTTGTCCTTGCCACTTTTGGAATGCTTGAGTGAAACTGCGTCGCTCTGTGAAGCCTAATTTAAAGCCAATGCTTTCGATATCTAGGCTGCCTTCGCGGAGCATTTCACAGGCCACTTGGTGGCGGGTTTTTGCGAGCACTTGTGAGTAACTATAGCCCTCTTTTCGAAGATGCCGCTGGAGTGTTCGCGGGTGCATTTTTAGCTTTGCTGCAACCGCATCTACACCCTCGCTAAACAGCTCAAAATTCAGAGCTAATAGGTCCTTAATTTGCAGTGCAAGCGGAGGCGCGATGCCATCGCCCGCCAGCTTTAGACGAATGGATTCTTCTGCCTGGGCGTGTGCCGGCGGAAAGCTGCCAGGTAGCTGTGTGTCTAGTAACGCACTGCTAACGATAAGCTGTGTAACACCTGTGCCGAATTGTACTGGGCAGTTAAAATGCTGCTGGTAAGTGGCGCTGTCTGTCTGGGCGTAATGAGCAAAGTGCACTGCACTAAGAGCTGAAACATTGGGAGCAATCAGGTTAATCAGCCGAGCAACCACCGAAGCAATCAGTTCTACAAAAGCGGGCATATCGCTGTGTTCACCAAGGGGATCATCAACATAAATTTCGATTGTTGCTTCGTTGCCATCGTCCAAGCCGTCGAAACGTATCGCGGGGTGAATCAGGGCTGGTATCCAGTCCAAAAGGGAGCCCGCGTCGCGTAGATGATTGGCACTAACCAAAAATGCAGGGATAGCTGGCAGGCCTTCAAAGTTGAAACTATCGGCAAATACAAACGGGAAATGAACATTCTTGGGGTTTTGCTCGAACGCAGCCAGTAGCTTCGCTATATCGCCAAGTTCGAGATCGCTGATTGGTGCGGTATCGGCGGATATTGTGAAATCTAGCTGGGCTAATACTTTGCTTATATCGCTGCCACATCGTGAAGCAACATTGGATAGAACGCTTAAGGAGGAGAAATCGAGTTTTGTAGCCATGTCGCAATATAATCCTTTTGTGTCGCCGATGCACCTACTTAATCCACTTGCTCCTGTCTACTATAGATAACGTAGATTAAACGAGATAAGAGACCGTTATGGCCAAGCAAGAATACAAAGAAGCGATCGTTGTACGTAAGAATTTAGACTTTGGGTTTGCGACAGACGAGATTCCCAAATACTGGATGAACAACGACGCATTCAAAACAAGAATGATTGATGCGGTTCAGGCGACTTTTCCTGATGGAGAGCGTTACTTTATTAGCACGGTGCAAGCCTTTAGAAATCAGGTAAGCGATCCCAAAATGCTCGCTGAGATTAAAGACTTCTCGATTCAAGAAGGGCAACATGGGCTAGTTCATAGCGAATTTAATGCTCGTCTAAAGCGCCAGGGTATCGATATAGACCGGTACACTGATTTCGTCAAAAAAATATCGGACCGCCGTTTGGCTAGGTACTCGCCTGAGTTTAACTTGGCTCTAACCGCGGCTTTTGAACACTTTACCGCGATGATGGCCGACCTGTTCTTTGCTGATAAGGATATGTTGACGGGAGCCGATCCACGCGTTCGTGCCATGCTGGCTTGGCACGCAGTGGAAGAGATGGAGCATAAAGCGGTGGCGTTTGATGTGATGCAGAAAATCGCCAAAGTCGGTTACTTTAGGCGTACATGGGCAATGACCTTCGCGACTCTTTCATTCACGCTAAACAGCATGGTTTCTCCCTGGTTTATGTTGAAATCTGATGGCCATAGCCTGCCTAAACGAATTGGCCTATATGCCAAAGGGCTTGCGTGGACCATGCATCCGCGAAAGGGGATTTTCTTTCGCTTGCTGGGAATGATTGCTCCGTACTACAGGCCGTCTTTCCACCCCAACGACATTCCGTCGGTGCATAATTACTCCGACTGGGTGGATAGTTACACAGCGGACAATGATCCAGTTAAAGCCGGCGAGGCGATGTACGCTGCGGCTACTTAAAGCAATAAAACCCCGTGCTGGTCACGGCGTTTTTACGCTGTCAGGCCTTGTGAAGGGCAACCGTTTCTCGGGATTACTCAATGGCAATGAGTTTATTTAGTCGTTAATTGTCTCATCCGCTATGTGGGTACGAACTGTTTTTTTTAATTGTTGTGCTGCACTTTTCCCTTCGGCGGAGCTTACGCCGGTGCGCTAGACGACTTTGAAGAAGAGGCCACCAAGAAAGCCCCACCACCCACAGCGCCGCCTGATAACGGCGATGACGACAGAGCGCTGCCTCGGCGTGGCGGCTGCTCAGGTGGCGGCTATTACTCGGGTAGTGATTTTGGCGGTGGGTATTCCCGTGGCGGCAACTATGCCGCTGATAACTCTGGCAATGTCTACCGGCGTGAATGTGACCTTGACTACGGGCTCAGCTTTTACGGCTGACCTTGGCGTTTTCAATTAGTCCCCTCGCGTTCGTTTCCAACTGCTTGTTGCTTCTTTTTTTGGTGTTGTTTGTTGCAAATACTAATACTTTCGCTGTGTGTACATTAAAATTTTATGACTAGGCTATCTAGGCCAGTTTATTCATCTGAATCCACAATGTTTCTACCGCCGTAAGTGTTAGCATACAGAGACTTAGTCGAGTTATTTGTTGCATAGAGTTGCATTACAGCAACCCTAGGTAAGCCGGTTTGCCAGTGATCTTTATCAGATACAAGCGACCGACTCGCGCTCATAAAAATAGCCTCGTCAAGGTAGATAGAGGCAGACGGAGAGACCAACGATGAATTTCATACGTGCTGGCGTAATTGCCTTTCTTGCTGTTGTGATTGTGGCTTGCGGTGGTAGTCCTAATCAAACCAGCGATACTCTGCTGTCTGATGTGCCGGTTACTGTAGGGGGTTTTGCGACCTGTTTAGTAAGCAACGAGATACTGCCCAAAACCAGCGGCCTCCCTCAAGTCTCCGGCGGTAAACCCCCAGGTCCAGGCATTCTTTATCAGCTGTTTAGCAACCCGAGTACCCATCCCATATTGCAGAATCACGACGCCCTATTTCAGGCTGACCCGATTATGGTGCAAGGGCAAGAGGCTTATGTGAATGGTGAATACTTGTATCAAGATTTCATTTTTGACGATTACGGATCCGACGTAAGCAACGATGACTTTGATGAAGCTGGGCCTAACGTAGGTAACAATAGGGACCTGAATGGCCTAGAGCCCAGAGTTGGGGATATCGACTACCCGACAAACGTTGCTCGCTATGGTGGAAATGCGGCGGATCTATTGGAATTTCGGATTGTGCATGGCATTTCCGACGTTACTTACCGCATCACCTTAAACACGCTATTGGAGTCTGATTCGACGATCATTTCGCTGGTATTTGATATGGACAACGATCCACTTACTGGCTTATTACCGGTTGAACGCCTACCGCGTGACCCGGGCACCGACTTTGCCGGCGCTGACGAGGTGATCGATATTTGGGGCACTGGCGCAGAACACAGCAATCTTAATACCGGTAGTTCTACCGGTTTATTGGTTACCACACGCTTAGACGCCAACCAGATGTGGGTTACCGTGCCACGCTCAACCCATAACCCGACTGGTGAAGTAGGGGTTGTAGTCGCTACCGGCGTATACGACGTTGCCAACGACGGCTGGATGATGCCTGCAAGCGCACCAACAGAGACTCAACCTGGGGCTGTCAAAGACGGCACATTGATGGATCCGAATCCGGCCGGAATTTTCAACTTGGCATTCCGCTTTGACGAATTCGTAGCAAGCAACAACACCCCTCCCGATGCCCAGCAATCACGCCGTATTCGCGAGAAAAACCCTAACGCCTACAAGCACATAATTGACTTTGACGATCTTGCTACCGGCGTTAATCGCAACAGTACACCTGCCACAGGAACGCAGGTTAGGCTATTTGCCAGCAGCTTTTCACTGAATCAAGACGGCAGCCGAAGCCTCGACCATAGTGGCGAAGGCCGTAATTTGGCGAACAACGATCCGGTCTATCTAGGCCCAATCCAGCCGTATAGTATTTTTATTCCCGATGCCGCAAGCGGCACAGATCCTTTGCCTCTGCACTGGGCATTTCATTCAAATAATCAGCAACATTGGCAGTACAACGGCTCACGTTACGTTCAGCAAATTGGTAACAGTGTGAATGCCTTTGTGCCGACTACCATGGGCCGTGGGCCGCGTAATTGGTACGACGGACCGGCCGAACTTGATGTGTTTGAAGTCTGGGCAGACATCGCTCGGCACTTCAATATCGATAGCAATCGCACTGCCTCTACCGGTTATTCCATGGGTGGTTTCGCAACCTACCGGTTTGGGACGCTCTATCCAGATTTGTTTGGCAAGGCCTTTAGCCAAGTTGGCCCGCCGGGCGAATTGATCTGGATACCACCAGGCGACCCGTCAGGCGGAGCCTCCACGCTCAGCAATTTGATATTAGAAAACACCCGTAATCTGCCGTATTTGAATATCGTCGCAATTCAAGATCAGCTGGTTCCCTATACGGGCCCGCAAGCACAAAATGTAGGCAACCCAGGCGCCAACGCACAAAATTATCAAGAGTTAAATTACCGCTATCGGTTCTTGTCAGTTGATACAGCAGAACACTTCAGTATGTTCTTGATTGACGACTACCCATTTGCCAGTGCTTACATGGCCGACACACAGGTTAACCGCAACCCCTATCACGTCACTTTTAGTTATCTGCCGGCCGAAGACGATGCAAATTATGGCTTAGTGCACAACCATGCCTACTGGGTGTCTGACTTGGCGCTGGTCGATAGCAGCGACGAAAAGAGCAAGGGCACAGCAGATCTGTTCTCGCACGCCTGCGGCCAAGGATTATCTACCGGCATAACCGGTGTCGATGCCGGCCTAGTCGGACCGCTGAGCTATAACGAGGTTAACAACAGCTGGAGTGAGCCTGCCGAAATCGAAGCCGAAAACAAACTTACTATAACGCTTACAAACTTGGCACAACTCAGCGTCGATGTGCCCCGCAGCGGCGTTGATGCCAGCGCAATCTTCGACCTTGATATCACTTCAGATAACATCGGCCAAATCACACTGACTGGTGATTTCTCGGCGGGAACCTTAGTCACTAAGGCCGGTTCCTTGGTTGGCAATGCTAGCGTAAGCAACACGAGCATTAGCTTTGACTACGAGGCCGAAACGGCTAACTACTTAGTGGTTCAGCCATAGTTAGCTATAAGGCAAAGAGGCGTTAAAAATCTCCTTATAGCGAGGCCCGAGGCATAGGTTTGGTAAAAAGCGTTTGAGTCGCGGGCGCAGGCACAACCTACACTCGGTCTTCGTGACCGGCGTTGAGCAGTGAGGAGACAGCCGCCCGCGAGAAATACAAGTTTGAAGGTGCCAGCCTGATGCGTAGGATCGCGGCTACTAGCTGTTTAGACAATTGCCCACGCCGAAGTATCTGTAAAACCGGATAACGTTTTGACACCATCGGCTCTGTCATTGCCCTATGACTAATATAATGATTTGATTAGTATCTATGGCGGATTCAGAGCGAAATATTTTGGTTAGTATTTGTCTACTGTTCGCAGGCTGTGGGATGAATAGCCCAGAGCAGGGGATATCGACGCTGCTCACGAAAGCCGGTGATAGTCGCCATCACTTTAAGCTTCCAGAAGAGGCGCTGCGTGAAGCACCTCTTTGGCTGAGCTGATATTTTAAGCATTTATGTAAGACAGTTAGGTTGTGTAGCAATCGCTTTGAGCTTATTGGTTACTGAACAGCCAACCCAATTGTTACTAATTCTCCCTTGCAGGGGATGAGGCCGCATCGTCGCCTAGGATTTGCGATGAGCCAGACCTCGACTAACCGTTCCAAGCACAGCTGTCTGAGTTTTCTGCCTTTATGGAGATTTCTTTGGATAGCTGCCTTATCGAGAAATTTACCCACCGAAAGATTGCTTTCGCCATTTTGAGCGGCGCACAATAGTCGCACCAATTCATTAGGATCAACTCCATGTCGTTCAAAAC
>JBLHFB010000122.1:0-5990 GCA_047614865.1 Gammaproteobacteria bacterium
GAAGGCTAGCGCCAAACCTATCCCACCAAAGCTGTTCAACCACAGCAACGGTGCAAAACCTATCGCGGCGACAACAGAACCAACACGCACTGCTAGTAAGTGGGCACCCAGCCGATCGGCTATCCAACCCCAAAGGTTTGGACCGAGAACCTTAGTCGCCATCGGAATAGCCACCAGGAAGCCAATTTCCTGGGCACTGAAGCCGAGGCTATGTAGATATAGAGGCCAAAACGGAACGTAAACGCCAAGAATGGCGAAGTAAAAGAAATAGAACGCTGATAGCCGCCAGTATGGCAGCGGCGTTTCAGTCACTAATACCCGCCGGGATCACTGGCGTGGTTACAGTAATGCCGCCGTTTTGGCCGCGCTGACGCAGCATATGATCGGTCAACACAATCGCCATCATCGCTTCAGCGATAGGCGTAGCTCGGATTCCAACGCAGGGATCATGACGACCCTTGGTACGAACTTCTGCCGCGCCTCCATTGACATCAACCGAGCGTCCCGGCAGGTGAATGCTAGAGGTAGGCTTCAAGGCGATCCGACAGACCACATCCTGTCCGGAAGAAATCCCGCCAAGTACGCCGCCAGCGTGGTTGCTCTGGAAACCATCAGGGGTGATTTCATCGCGGTTTTCAGTGCCACGCAATTCGACTACACCAAAGCCGTCGCCGACCTCTACACCTTTTACCGCGTTAATGCTCATCATTGCGTGAGCCAAGTCGGCGTCTAAACGATCGAAAATTGGCTCGCCAATTCCAGGAGGAACGCCTTTGGCAATAACGGTAATTGCCGCACCGATCGAATCACCCTCCTTGCGAAGCTTGTTCATAAACACTTCAAGCTCTGCGAGCTTGCCCTGCTCGGCACAGAAGAACGGATTGTCATTCACGATCGACATATCTTCGGCGGAGCAATGAATCGGCCCAAGCTGCGACATATAACCGGCAACGCTAATGCCTTGACTTGCTAGCCATTTTTTAGCAATAGCACCGGCCGCAACACGCATTGCTGTCTCGCGAGCAGAGGAGCGCCCGCCGCCGCGATAATCACGTACACCGTACTTATGTTGGTAGCTGTAATCCGCATGTGCAGGTCGAAATAGGTCTTTAATATTGCTGTAGTCTTTGGACTTTTGATCTTGATTCCTGATCAGCAAGCCGATCGGAGTGCCAGTGGTTTTTCCTTCGAAAACGCCGGAGACAATTTCAACTTCGTCTGGCTCTTTGCGTTGGGTAACAAACTTGGACTGGCCGGGCTTGCGGCGATCCAACTCAACTTGGAGATCAGCTTCACAAAGGTCAACGCCTGGTGGACATCCGTCTACCACCGCCATCAAGGCCGCCCCATGACTCTCACCAGCCGTAGTGACGGTGAACAATTTACCAATTGTATTTCCAGACATGTCTTACAGTTCCACCGCAGTCAGATAGGGCCGCGCTTCTATCAATTGTTGTTTAGACAGGGCAAAAACACCGCTGCCACCATGGGCGAAGTCAATCCACAAAAATGGAATTTCGGGAAAGCATTCTGCCAAGAATTCTTCGGTATTGCCGACTTCAACAAACAACCAACCACCGTCTTCTAGGTAATCAGGCGCTTGTTGAAGCATTGGAATCACCAGCGCCAGGCCATCTTCACCAGCTTCTAGCCCTAATTTAGGTTCGCGGTAGTATTCGTCAGGAAGCGACTCATACTCAAAGGTAGGAACATAAGGCGGGTTGCTGACGATCAAGTCGTATCGGCCAGTTAAATTAGCAAATAGATCGCTTTCAATAGCGGTGACACGATCGCTTAAGCCATGACGCTCAATATTCCGCTTTGCAACCGTAATGGCCTCTGGGCATAACTCACCCAATTCCACAACCGAGTCTGGGAAAACCAAGGCCGCGGCGATACCGATACAACCGCTACCACTGCATAGATCAAGCATGCGAGCTGGTTGCCTGCCTTCCAGCCAATGATCAAATTTTGCAAAGATCAACTCAGCAAAAGGCGAGCGAGGTATCAATGTGTCTTCTGTCACAAAGTAGCGTTCACCAGCAAACCACGCTTCGCCGAGCAAATAGGCAGTTGGCAACTTAGTGGTTAAACGCTGCTCTGTTCGGCTATTGACCAAAACGAGTTCTTCGACGCTCGGAGCGCGCGAGAGCTCTTCCTCGGGCGAATCAAAATCTAGCCCTAGACTCCCCATTACCAGCCAACGAGCTTCATCTTCTGGGTTATCGGTGCCATGACCATAGAAGGCGTCGCTTTCGGCAAGCCGGACTGCAACGTTTTCGATTAACTGGGCAAGAGAGAGTTGGGTGAGGGAATTTGCGTTCATAGATGGCGCAATTTTAGCATTCTGTGTGGGACAATAGGGGCTATGAACTCGCCAAAATCTATTCGACTTACTCTTCAGCGCGGCGCTGTTAAAAAATCCGCGATCATTTGGGTTATTCCTATTGCGGCAGCACTTGTGATTGGCATTGCGGCAGGAAACCACTTTCAGCCTGCTCCTTCGGAGCCAATTCAAGCCACGGTGATGGAAAATCCGCGCTTACTCAGCGAGTTTACGTTGCAGGATCAGAATAGGCAGCCGTTTACCAAGACAGACTTTAGCGGCTCCTGGACATTTCTATTTTTTGGCTTTACCCACTGTCCAGACGTCTGCCCTACTGCCTTACTCAACCTGAAGTCGACCCTCGATGAGCTCAAAGAACAAGCTGTAGCGCCACCCAAGGTGGTACTAGTAACGGTTGACCCCGAACGGGATACAAGCGAGCAACTAAAAGGTTATGTGGAGTTTTTTGATCCAACGTTTATCGGTCTAACTGGCGAACTGGATCAGATTCAAGCGCTCACCAAAAGTATTGGTGTTGGCTTCTCGAAAGTTGCCGGCCGAAGTGGGAAGGCAGATGACTACCAAGTGGATCATTCAGCTTATGTGCTGCTGCTAGATCCCTCAGGCAACCTAAAGGCGTATTTGTCACCGCCGCATACGCCGCAGCAGCTAGCACACGACTACCGATCAATAACCGGCAGTTAGACGACGCCAGTTCGATCTAGCGAGGTCTTAGTCGTTAACGCGTTCTCTTAGCTCTTTACCGGGTTTGAAATGCGGAACGTGGCGACTACCTAGCTCTACTGACTCACCGGTCTTAGGGTTGCGTCCCATACGCGGCTTACGGTATCGCAGCGTAAAGCTACCAAAGCCACGAATCTCTATACGGTCATCAACGGCAAGCGCATTGGTCATCGTATCTAGAATGGTTTTAACGGCTAGCTCGACGTCCTTATGGGCCAAATGAGTTTGTCGTAACGCCAATTCCTCGATCAGTTCCGACTTAGTTAGCGCTTCTTCCATATTGACACCCTGTAAGCATTAGCTTCAAAATCAGTAAGATAGAATGATTTGGCTAAAATGTAAACAAGAGTTTGCGGTTATCAGATTTACGTCAGCCGAAACCCAAACACCTTGGCAGTGTAGAAACAAAAACGCCGGGCATATAGCCCGGCGTTTTGTGTAACAGCGTTGTCGAGACTTAGTCGTCTGACTGCTGCATTTGCTGGCGTAACAGGTCACCAAGAGTTGCAGCACCCTGCTTCTCTTCAGATTTGTATTCCTGAATAACAGCTTGCTCTTCGTAATCTTCCTTAGCCTTGATAGAAAGGCCAATAGCGCGGCTCTTACGATCAATACCAATGAAGCGAGCTTCAACTGCTTCGCCTTCTTTAAGCACGGTACGTGCATCTTCAATACGCTCACGCGAGATCTCAGAAACGCGAAGTTGACCTTCAACGCCTTCTGCCAAGACAACAATAGCGCCTTTAGCATCAACTTCTTTGATCACACCGTTAACGATAGTGCCTTTAGGATTTTCAGCAATCCAAGTTCCTAGAGGATCTTGAGCAAGTTGCTTAATACCTAGTGAAATGCGCTCACGTTCTGCGTCAACTGATAGTACAACAGTTTCAACGGTGTCGCCTTTCTTGAAGTTCTGAACAGACTCTTCGCCCGCATCATCCCAGCTAAGGTCAGATAGGTGAACAAGGCCGTCGATGCCGCCTTCAAGACCAACAAACACACCAAAATCAGTAATTGACTTAATTTGGCCTGATACTTTGTCGCCTTTATTGAAGTTCATTGCGAATGCTTCCCAAGGGTTAGAAGCACACTGCTTCATACCAAGAGAGATACGGCGACGTTCTGCGTCGATATCAAGAACCATAACTTCAGTTTCGTCGCCTAGTGCAACAACTTTAGCCGGGTTAACGTTCTTGTTAGTCCAATCCATTTCTGAAACGTGAACAAGACCTTCAACGCCTTCTTCAAGCTCAACAAAGCAACCGTAGTCAGTCAGGTTAGTAACCTTACCGAATAGACGTGTGCCAACAGGGTAAGCATTTGCAACGGTTGTCCAAGGATCTTCACCAAGCTGTTTAAGACCAAGTGATACGCGGCTCTTCTCTTTATCGAAGCTAAGAACTTTAACGTCGATTTCGTCACCAATCTGAACAACTTCTGATGGATGCTTAATACGCTTCCAAGACATGTCAGTGATGTGTAGAAGACCGTCGATACCACCCAGGTCAACGAACGCGCCGTAATCAGTAAGGTTCTTAACGATACCTTTGATCTGTACGCCTTCAGCTAGAGTTTCAAGAAGCGCTTCGCGCTCTGCGCTGTACTCTTCTTCAACTACTGCGCGACGTGAAACAACAACGTTATTACGACGTGCGTCAAGCTTGATAACTTTAAGCTCGTGCTCTTTACCTTCTAGGTATGCAGTGTCGCGTACTGGACGTACGTCAACCAATGAACCAGGTAGGAATGCACGGATAAGGCCGATTTCAACAGTGAAGCCGCCTTTAACTTTACCGGTAATAAGACCGATAACAGTTTCTTGTGTTTCGCTTGCTTTCTCAAGGTCAGCCCAAGCACGAGCGCGCTTAGCTTTCTCACGAGATAGACGGGTTTCACCAAAGCCATCTTCAACGGCGTCCAGTGCAACTTCTACAGTGTCGCCAACGACAACTTCTAGTTCGCCGTCATCGCCAATAAATTGTTCTCGGGGGATAACACCCTCAGATTTTAGGCCAGCGTGAACGATGACCATATCGCGGTTGATCTCAACAACGATGCCTTCAATGATGCTTCCGATTTGAAGGTTTTTTTCAGCGATACTCTGTTCAAAGAGTTCAGCAAAAGATTCAGACATTAATTTGTAGTCCTGAGACTTTCGTCTCGTTTGTTTTCCGCCAACCATCCTAGTTACACGGGTTTCTAATAAAGCCACCGACATCCTGTTAGTAGCGAGTAAATTTGTTCGCTCAAGCATTACAACAAAGCACTACTTGCGCATTAATATTGTTCGAATTAGGCCAAACGTTGCTCGACCAACTCCATCACACGGGTGAAAACTTGCTCGACTCCCAACTCGGTACTGTCGAGCACCAGAGCGTCTTCTGCGGGTTTTAACGGCGAGACTTTTCTGGTCGCATCGCGCTCATCGCGCTCGGCAATTTCACCTGCGACACCGCGCGTGAGGCGCGCTAAACTATCAGAGTCAAGGTCGCTAGGCAACTGGCCGATATCTTGCAACTGGCCAACGCGACGCTGGGCTCTGGCTTGGGCGCTGGCAGTAAGGAAAACCTTGATCTCAGCATCAGGGAAAATCACCGTCCCCATGTCACGTCCATCGGCGATCAGGCCCGGCGCTTGGCGGAAACTTTTCTGCAGCACTAACAAGTTGGCTCGCACTTGTGGGTGCGGAGCAACTTGTGATGCCAACCCGCCAGTCTCTTCGGCTCGTACCCGAGCAGTGACGTCTACACCGTTAAGTAAAATCTTCTCGGAACCCTTGTCATTCTGTGCAAATTCCACCGGCAGGTCGGCAGCCAGCTTGGCTGCTCCCTCTTCGTCTTCTAACGACAAGCCTGCATCGACCGTCGCGATTGCAGTAAGCCGATACAAAGCACCGCTATCAAGAATACTCCAGCCGAGG
>JBLHFB010000123.1:0-5979 GCA_047614865.1 Gammaproteobacteria bacterium
TACCTGAATATCGGCAATTCCAAGCGCCTTAATGCCTTTTTCGATTTTCTGACGGTCGCCGACCACTACCCAAACAACACGCTCAGGCTCAAGCACATCGGCGGCGACTTGATTTACTCGGGGCTGACTTACCGCAATGGTGTTTGAGACGAATCTGTCGTAGTAGTCGTCGGGTAGTCCAAAGCGATTTAACACGCTTAGGGTTCCGAGAACCGCTGCTTGGGTTTCGTTGTTGCCCGGTAATTTTCGAACAATATTGGACTTAGCAAGCTCCAGTTCTCGAGAACTAATCTGCATACCGCCAGCGACACCGCGTAACTCTTTGCGAATCTCACGGATAGACTCAGCCGTTTTGTCCTGCTGAACCGAGGCATACGCCAAGAACATACGCTGGGCTTGGGTTTTGATCACAGTGCTGTTGGCACCGTAACTCCAGCCTTTGTCTTCACGCAAATTCATATTAAGCCGTGATGTGAACATCCCACCCAAGGCTTTATTGACTAAGTTCATTTCAATATTGCGATCGTCTCCTGCGCTGGGAGCAATGTGCCCAGCAACAATCATACTCTGCGGTGAATTGGGCCGGTCAACAATATACAACTCAGCCTTTGGCCTATGACCCACTGCGAACCTCGGCAACTCGGGCAGAGGGTCATCTGGAGCCGACCAAGCAGCCAGCCTGCTTTCCAACTGCGGCAACAAACTATCCAGGGTTGTGTCTCCAACAACCATCAGGGTTCCATTATCAGGGCGCAGCCACTGCCTCTTGAAGGCCTGCATATCCGCAATAGTAATGCTCGCCACCCCTGCTTCCGTGCCACTACCTGTAAGCGCCTGCCCGTAGGCATGGGCATCACCAAATATCAGCGGCGGCAGCACACGCAATGCCATCGATTGCGGGCTGCTTTGCTCGCGTTTAATGCCCGCTAAGAACTGGTCACGTAAGCGCTCAACTTCTCCATCAGGAAATGCGGCATTGAGCAGCACATCAGCGAAAATATCGAGCGTCGCGGGGAGATTGTGGGTCAAGCTGTTTAGACCAATACTAAGCGTATCCAAGCCCGCACTCGCCCCCACGCCGGAGCCGAGCTCATCTAGCTCGGCGGCGATTTGTAGGCTGTCACGCGTCGCTGTTCCTTCGTCTAGCATCGACATCGTAAACGACGCCAAGCCCGGGATTGACACCTTATCCGCAGCGTATCCGCCGTTAAATTGCAGCGTCAAATTGACGGTTGGTGCGTCGTGACGCTCGGCGAGAATCACTTTCAGACCGTTGCTTAACTCGGCATGTTGGAACTTAGGTAGGCGCAGATCTGGAGCTTTTCCGGGAGAAGGAATCTTGCGGCGGTCGGCTTCTTTGCCAGAAACGCTATGCTTTCCAAAGGGGTGAACCTCAAGCGTCAAGTGCCTTTCATGAAGCCAGCGTTTCGCGGTTGCCTGGATATCAGATGGCTCGCTTGTCAGAAGGCGCTGCACACCGTCTTTCCATGCGTCGGGATCGCCAAAGTAGGTTTCGGACGCTGCTAGCAGGGCAGACTTGCCCCCCACCTGCTGAAAGCTGTTGGCCAGCCCAGCGTATAGGCCATTCCGGATACGACGCAGCTCCGTGCTAGTAGGCGGAGTATTGAGTGCGTCGGCCAGCCCCTCACGGAGGACTTTTTCAACATGTGCCAAATCACCTTCTGGCTTGGCAGACGCGACAATTACAAACTGCGAACCCAGTTCTTTCTGCCAAATAAACGCAGACACATCTGTCGCAATTTGATCCTTGTAAACAAGACGCTGGTAGAGGCGAGAGTTTTTCCCGGTACTCAATACGTCTGAAAATAAATTGAGGTGGTCTGCTTCAGGCGAACCATTGCGGGGCACATTCCAAGACAGGTAGACCTTGGCCTGCGGCACGTTGTCTTGCATAACGACGCGCTTGGGCCCGGTCATTTCGGCAATATTTTCTAGCGGCCTAGTCAGCGGTGGTCCGGCTTCTATATTGCCGAAATAGTACTTTACTTTTTCGTAGACGGCGGTTGCCTCGACATCTCCAGCGACGACCAGAACGGCGTTTGCTGCACCATAGTATTGCTTGAACCAGCCTTTAACCGTTTCAAGCTTGAAGGCGCGAATGTGCTCGTCACTGCCGATCGTGCGCCAAGAATATGGGTGGCCTGCTGGGTAGCTTTGCTGAGACAACACTTCCCAGGTTTTGCCATAGGGTTGATTGTCACCACGGCTTTTCTCGTTGAGCACCACTTCAATCTGCTCATCGAGCTTCGCTTGATCTAAGGCGCCAAGGAAATGGCCCATCCGGTCGGATTCCATCCATAACGCCATATCGAGCGCTGGAGTTGGAACGGTCTGGTAATAGTTGGTTCGGTCAACGCTGGTGGTGCCGTTCATGCCTACCGCGCCAGCTTCTTCAAAGGGGCGGAAGTAATCTTTGTTGTAGTGCTCTGAGCCGTTGAACATCAAGTGTTCGAAAAGATGGGCAAATCCGGTTTTCTCAGGCAGCTCATTTTGACTACCGACGTGATACCAAACATTGACCGATACCAACGGCGCTTTGTCGTCTTCGTGGACGATCAGCGTTAAACCATTGGGAAGCACAAACTTCTCGTGCTCGACGTCAAAATTGGCTGCGAGCGTCTGCTCTTGCGGGCCCGACGTTACTAGTGTGCCGCAGCCACTGGCAACCGAACTGCTGGCGATTGTGGCAAGTAATAAATATCTGGAAAAACGAATCATGCAACCTCCGATTAACGAAGCAGCACTTTAGCATTCAATCGCTCGATAGCGGTTCGCTAACGGCTATATTCTAAGAACTTTTCGGCCTCCGGATAGAGCGAGCCAAGAACTCGGCCATCGATAGTCACCACGATCGGTAAAACGCGGTAATAACCCCAGAAGATCAGCAGATAAGTGTCGGCCAATTCTGCAGCACTCAAGCCAGAGACGATCTTTTCGTAACGTGGCTTTTCATCAGGAAACGCAGTGAATAGATCATCGAGGTCGAGCTTGAATTTTTCTAGGTCAGCACGTGTCGCTTCACTAAACGGCTTGAGATTCTGGGCTTGTGCAAACAACGGAACGCCGTTATTCCAATAATAGTTATCACGCGCTTCCCGTTGAGCTTGATCGGCTGCGACTGGCAACCAAGCAAGCCGCTCGCCGGGCGCAGTAATCGCATCCATTTCTGATGCGGGACGGTCTACTTTGGTAAACAATTCATAAGGAATAGGCTGAACGCCACCCTGCTCAATAAGCACTATGCCAACCGGATACTGGGAGTAAACATTGCTTATCCCCCAGAGCAATGCGCCAACTTGAATAACTCCAATGAACAACAAGTCAAAAACAAGTTCGCGCACCGACTTCAGCGGGCTGTAAATGATCAAAGTCATTAGCGGCCCGAGAATTAAATCTACCCCAAACACCAACTGGGTTGCTTGCACGCCGCCATCGGCCCAGAACATTGGGCCTGGATACCAAAGCTGGGTTATCAGGTACATAACAACGGCAAACAGAATGCTACTAAGGCCGATATGGACCAATAGTGCTTTCTTTTTCAATGCTAGGAAGGCCGCGACTTTATTCATAGATCTATGTTTTGGGTGTTTTCTGACGGACGCTAGGCGGGGCGAAGGACATCACTTTGTCGCCAGCGGCTGGTAGCAGTTTACGCGCAGGCGAGAATACTTTGACAGTCCCGTCGGGTGAAATTGCGACCAACGGCATCACCCCGTCGCCAGCCTCTTCCAGATACTGGGCAAATTTGTATTCATCAGAAATAGCGGTAGTGACGAAACGCCACTTTTCAAGCTCTTTCCGCCAGAGTTCGTCGTACAACGCTTGGTGAGAAAATGCGATTGCACCCCGCTGTGTGCGTGCCACTTCTTTCGGCGCTTTGTCACCGCTGGCAAATAATGGCAATTGGAACACGCGGTCACGCCCCATCTCGGAGGCAAAAGCATTACAAACGAGGGCGTTGTATGAATCGTTACCCGATACCGCTAACAGCGTGGTGTAACCGTTAAAATTGAGCGTTTCTTCAGCGTGCTCAGACAGCAGCTCACCAAAAAACGTATTCACGCCTTTTAGCCGTGCCGCTCGCAACGGGTGCCATGAACGATCAACAAATAACACGGTTACCCCGGCTTCTTTCAGGGCGATAGAAAAATCACTAGACCAAGGCGTTGCACCAACAATAATTACACCGTTCTTGACCGTGTTTACCAGTCCTAGGCGTCGACCCAATGGCCCGATGCTGAAGCCGTGCAGTACTACCGTGGAGAAAATCACAACGAATATCAACGGCACCAGCATGTTCGCGTCGGGATAACCGGCTTCGATCAACTCAGGAGCAAAAACCCCAGCGACCGCCGCTGCAACAACGCCGCGGGGACCAATCCAACCGATCAGGGCGCGTTCTTGCCATATCAATCCAGCCTTAACCGTTGAAAGCCAAACAGTTAAGGGCCGAGTAACAAAGAGCACAGTGAGCACCAGCGCTACTCCGCGCCCGTCAATATGCGAGAGCATTGCCGGATCTAGGCTGGCGGTCAGCAAAATAAACACCGTGCTTACCATCAGCAGCGATATGTACTCTTTGAAGCGGCGCAGCTCGTCGATGCTCGGGATACCCATATTGCCGACGACAACGCCCATCACGGTAACCGCCAATAGGCCGGCTTCGTGCTGAAGCAAATTCGAGAGCGTATACACCCCAACAACCGCACTCAACATAACGGGCTGCTTTAGGAATTCTGGCACCGCTCCACGGCGGAACATAACACCGGCTAGATAGCCGATACCGCCTCCTAAACCAACACCGACGCCGATACCCTTTGCCATATCAAAGGCGGTCTGCATTACCGCGTCGCCGGTATATAGGAAGTATTGGAAAATTAGCACCGCCAGCAATGCGCCGATCGGGTCATTTACAATGCTTTCCCATTTAAGGATCGATGAAACTCTGGGAGCAAGGCCGGCCTGGCGGAGCAGCGGCATGATCACGGTCGGACCAGTAACCACCAAAATAGCGCCGAAAACCAAGGCGACCGGAAGCGATAATCCACCAATGTAGTAGGCCGCCGCAGAGGTCAGCCCCCAGTTCAAAACAACCCCAACCGTCGCCAAGCGCCGGACAGCACGGCCGTTATGGCTTATTTCATGAAACTGAAGATTTAGGCCGCCTTCGAACAGAATCACCGACACACAGACGCCAATGAACGGGCGCAGCAGATCGCCAAACTGCAATGCAGGCTGGAGGAAACCAGAGATGGGGCCAAGCAGTAAACCGCTGAGCGCTAAAAGAACGATCGCCGGAAGCTTGGTGCGCCACGCAACCCACTGCGCAGCAACACCAGCTACCGCGATCACCGCGATGATAACGGGAAGTTGAGTTTCCATAAGGGTTTTATCGCCAACCTAGCTAGCTGCCCGTTAAGGCAGCCAGCGTTACGGCTAGCTGTAGAACTTACCACCTGACGCTGCTAGCTCACGCATACGCGGCGTGGGTTTATACAGCTTGCCGAGGCCGGTGTATTTCTCGTCACAAATCGCAACAAGCTTCTCCAAGCCAAGGCTATCTGCATATTTAAGCGCGCCTCCACGGAAGCGAGGGAAGCCAATTCCAAGAACCAGCCCCATGTCGGCTTCGTTCACACTCCCAACAATTCCCTCTTCAACACAGCGGGCGGTTTCGATAATCATCGGGATCATCATTCGCTCGATAATGGTTTGCTCATCGAAGTCTTGGGTTCGGCTACGAGTCTCATCTAGCAACGCTTCGATTTCTTCGTTATAGATTTTCGCTGGTTTACCTTTTTCATCCGCTTCGTAAACGTAGAAGCCCTTACTGTTCTTCTGGCCAAAGCGCTTAGCATCATAAAGTGTTTGAAGAGCAGTACGCCCGGTCATCGCCATGCGGTCCGGGTAACCTTCAGACAGTACATCAAGAATATGATGAGAGGTATCAATGCCGAC
>JBLHFB010000124.1:0-5930 GCA_047614865.1 Gammaproteobacteria bacterium
ACTGAACGGATGGCAGTACAACACGCCCAGCCGAACGTTGGCGGAAAGCGAGCGCAAATGTTCCAGTACGAAGAAATTAAAGCTGGAAAAAAGAATGGTGTCCGTCAGCCCAATGCTCTCTACGTCCTTCACCAGCTTGTGAATTGCCACCAGTAACTTGCTCACAGCGGTTAGCGTGAACAGCGGCTTTATTTCAATATTCAAGCCAATTCGTGGTGCGATTTTCTCTAGCACCTCATTGATTGTTAACAATCTTTGCCCTGTAAACTCGGCGCTATACCAACTGCCCGAATCCAAGCGTCTGATTTGTTCCAAACTATGGTGGGCAACAAAACCACGGCCATCAGTGGTCCGATCAAGGGTGTCATCATGGATTACGATGAAGTGGCCATCTTCACTCAGGGTGATATCTATTTCGATCATGTCGGCACCTGATTCAATCGCCCTTTCAAACGCCGCCAAGGTGTTTTCAGGTGCCCGACTGGAGTATCCACGGTGTGCAACAACTGAAAATTCTCTACTCATATTCAAATCCACTAGCTTTGTTTACTTTAGCGGGTGCTTATCAACGTAAAATAGCGCCAAATTATGACAATTTAAACCCTTGATTAGGCTGCTATGTCTCCAATATATTTGAAAAAGCGCGAAGAACGACGAATAAAAGCCGGTCACCTCTGGGTTTTTAGTAATGAAATTGATACCGCACGCTCGCCAATTAAGGGCAGTCAAGCCGGTAGCCAAGTAACTGTGCATGCCAGCAATGGCGAACAATTAGGCTGGGGCTATCTAAACCCTGCGTCTTTAATCAGTGTTCGCTTACTGCAGCGCGGTCGCGCCGAGCCTGCTTCTATGTCTGATGTGTTTACTAAACGCCTATCAGCGGCACTGGCGTGGAGGGATAGCTGCTTCGACCAGCCCTATTACCGCCTAGTACACAGCGAAGGTGACTATTTGCCCGGCGTTGTGATCGACCGCTTTGGCGACTACTTAGTAGTGCAGATTAGCACCGCCGGAATCGAGGCCTTCAAGACCGAGCTAGTAAGAGCGTTGCAAGATTTGCTTTCCCCGCGCGGCATCCTGATCCGCAACGACGCCCGTGGACGCGCGCTAGAAGGCCTACCTATGGGCGAGCCCGAGTTACTAGGTGGCTGGCCTAAAGAGTTAGATGTTTACGAAGGCGACTGCCACTTCAAACTTCCAGCAGATGGCGGCCAGAAAACCGGTTGGTTCTACGACCAACGTCCAAACCGGGAAGCGTTTTTGCGCTGGGCCCCGGGTAAGCGAGTTCTAGACGTATTTAGCTATATCGGCGGCTGGGGCATCCAGGCCGCAAAAGCCGGCGCCGAGTCGGTTACCTGCATCGATGGCTCTCAATCTGTCTGCGATCAGGTCACCGCTAACGCTAAGCTCAATGAAGTGGACGTGGAAGTGATTTGCAAGGACGCATTTAAAGCCTTGTCAGCACTAAAGGCTGACGGCCGCGTTTTTGATTCAATTGTGGTTGATCCACCCGCGCTTATTCAGAAAAAGAAAGATCAGAAAAATGGTACCCAAGCTTATCAGCGACTAAATGAGTTGGCTTTGGACTGCTTAGCGCCCGGCGGCGTGCTGGTTTCTGCCTCTTGCTCACATCACTTGGCGGCGAGCGAGCTGTACTCTGTAGTGCGCCGTGCAGCGAATAAGCGTGGTAAGGAAGCGAGTGTGATTGCCAAGAGTGGCGCGGGCTTAGATCACCCAGTGCATCCGGCGATTCCGGAAACTGAATACCTGAAAACAGTATTCACTAAAATTCAGTAGGGCATTGCGCCCTACTGAATAACGACTATTTAGCCACGGTCGGCGAAGTGCGATTCAGTAACTTCGTCGATCGACTTAACGTCTACCGATACGGTAGCAGTTGGTCGTGCAAGCAAGCGCGGTAAACCAATTGGCTCACCACTTTGCTCACAAAATCCGTATTCGCCTTCGGAGATTAGTCGTAGCGACTGGTCAATTTTTCGAATCAAATACGCTTCACGCTCGCGTAAGCGCAAGTCTAGCCAATGCTCTTCTTCAGCGCTGGCTCGGTCAGCAGGATCGGGGATTGACTCATTTGCGCTAAGTCGCTCTTTAACTTCACGATCGCGAGCCATCATTTCGTTGCGGGTGGTAGTTAGCAGGTCTTTGAAAAACGCACGCTGTGCATCGTTCATGTAATCGCCTGCAGGCATTGCTAACAACTGTTCTTCAGTTAGCAACGGCGCTTGTTCCAACGCTTTATTTGCAGCTGCCATATGAATCTCCACTAGGGTTAGGTCAAAAAATTATCAGCAGTATTGATAAGATAACCGGCCAAAAATACACCATCGATACAGTAAGAGCAAAAGAAACACGCCCCAACCGTCTCCGCGCTCGGATATATTGTTCGCATCACACTAAAACCTTTAAGTAATCTGTCTATATGCTGCTTTTAGCTGCGTTAGCCGCGCTGTTCGCCGGCCCCTTATTATACTCCTCGCTTAGCCACGCTAACCTCTCTCACCAAGCGCTAGACAGAGTGTTGGTATTCAGTATCGTTGCTTTGTTGGCGGCCGGAACGGTGCCTCACGCAGTGGAAGAAGGCGGCTGGGTTGCACTGTTGTTCTTGGTTGCTGGCTTCGCTTTACCATTTGCCATGGAGCACGGCCTTCGTCAGTTGGCTTGGCAGGCTCATATCGCAACGCTTGCGGTGGCAGTCGGCGGAGTAACACTTCACAGCGTTGTAGATGGCGCTGCTGTTGCTGAGATGACCTACAACCCTAACGTTAGCTGGTCGCTATTTGCCGCCGTCGTCCTTCACCGCCTGCCAGTAGCAGCCGCTGTATGGTGGTTAGTACGGCCTCAGTTTGGCCTAGGGTGGGGTTTCGCTAGTTTAGTGGGCCTAGTCGGCGCCACATTGGTAGGCTACCTAGGCGGGCATCGCTGGCTGCCTGAGGGCAACCACTTCTTTGAAGCGAGTTTCGAATTGTTTGTCGCTGGCGCCTTGCTGCATGTCGCGCTAAACCGCAATCATTCAGACCACAATCACTAAGCAGGCGGCCTGCCCGGCTGCCCAAGAAGCTAGGTAGGAGATGGTTAGCGCCTGAAGCCGCCCCTAGTGGGAACTCTAGGCGCCAACAGGCTACTTTCCGCCAAATAGGGCGTCTAGCTTGTCTTCGTATTCGTGGTAGTTGAGATGCTTGTACAAATCCTTGCGGGTTTGCATGGTATCTACAACTTTGTCTTGTGTACCTTCCGCCAATATTGACTCAAACACATTCAACGCCGCTGCATTCGCCGCTCGGAAACCGCTTAATGGGTACAACACCATGTCGACTCCGCCAGCCGCTAACTCATCCTTGTGATACAAAGGCGATTGGCCAAACTCGGTCATGTTGGCAAGCAACGGAGTATCGCCAATTGCGTCTTTGAACTGACGGTACATTGATATATCGGTCATCGCTTCGGCAAAAATCATGTCGGCGCCAGCTTCAACGCACATAGCGGCACGTTCGATTGCTGCGTCTAGGCCGTCAACCGACAAGGCGTCTGTACGCGCCATGATGACGAAATCGGCGTCAGTTTTAGCGTCAACAGATGCTTTCACTCTGTCGATCATTTCTTCTTTAGAAACGATTGCCTTGTTTGGACGATGACCACAACGTTTTTGCGCCACTTGATCTTCAATATGAACAGCAGCAACGCCAGCCTTAATCATTTCTTTGACGGTTCGGCTAATGTTGAATGCACCGCCCCAGCCGGTATCAATATCAACTAGCAGCGGCACATCGGTGGCCGATGTGATTCGGCTAGCGTCAGTTAGTACATCGTTAAGCGAGGTCATGCCAAGGTCTGGAAGGCCGAACGACGCGTTTGCAACGCCTGCACCGGATAGGTAGATTGCTTGGTGTCCAGCATGCTCGGCCATCATTGCGTGATATGCATTGATGGTTCCGACGATTTGCAAAGGGTTGTTTTTCGCTACAGCGGCACGAAAGCGTGCTCCGGCAGAGTGTGCAGTCATCCTTATACTCCTAAGTGTTTCAGTTTGGCCAAGCCAATAAATCTTTGTGAACCCAGCCCTTAAAGCCAGTATTCACAGGAATTTCAACCAGCGCCCAGTCGCCGTCTCGGCCTTCTAGCTCTATTGGTTGACCGCCGGACAATTTGGCCACAACCGGTGCAGTAATTGAAGGCGCTACGCGCATATTGGCTTCACTGGATTTTACAAATAATCGGATCGTGGGATTGCCCACCACAAGCTGAGAGCTTGACGCTGGGGCGCCTCGACGACCTGGCTCGGCACTTGACCCGTCCAAACGCTCTAAGAATCGGGTAACCAGCCAGCCTTCTTGGCCAGCACTACCCTGCAATCGTAGGTGAGACCAATCTCCTTGGGTGCCCAGTCTGTGTAGCAAAGCGCCTTTAGGCAACAGGTCGACAACCTCAAAATTAGAACTAGGCCCACCTCTTAGGTTTGCTCGGTCGACCTTTAGCCGATAGCTTCCCTGTCCCGGGATAGCAGGCATGCGAGCGGGTGACTGTGGTTTCGCTGGGGTAACACTGGATGCCATTATCGCCAGTTTATCGCTTGGTGGCCAGCTAGTACTGACCCGCCGATAAGCTTGCTGAGCTAGCTGAAAGCCCTCGGCGGCTGCGAGCCTGTATGCCGCTTTAGCTTTATCCCTACTCCGTGGTATGCCGTCACCAAATTCATACAGCACACCTAGTTCATAGGCAGCCAAGGGGTCGCCAGATTGCGCAGCGGTATATAGCAATAAAACGGCGGTGTCGACATCTCGCTCAACCCCTTCGCCAGTTAAATAGAGATAGCCCAAGTTGTATTGCGCGTCGGCAAGGCCTTGGTCAGCAGCTTTTTGGTACCACACAGCTGCGGCCGATTGATCTTGAGTAACTCCCACGCCCATGTAATTCATATAGCCAAGGCAAAATTGCGCCAACGCGCTTCCGGCATTAGCCTGTGGAGTAAGAAGCTCGCTCGCGGATGCGTAGTCTCCTCGCTCATAAGCTAACAAACCGTTATCTAAGCTATTCGCGTGGACAGTTGTTAACGTAAGCGACAGCAACACGAAACAAATTAGACGTATGTTTTGCACGATATAAAGTTATAACCAAGATGCCAAGGGCGCTGATATAATAGCATTTCACCCGCCTCAGTGTCGCACACATATGCGCCAAACTAAGGCCTAAAACAAGTAGTAAGACACTACACTCAATATAAAGGGAGCTGACATTGAAACGCCTGTTTGGTTTTGCTGCATTGGCTGTGAGCGCCCTTGTTGCAGCGGAAGTTACTGCCCTCGATGAAGCCCAAAAATTACTGGACGGCGGACGCGCCCAAGCAGCACTAGAAAAATCGTCTTCTCACGTTACTGCCAACCCAACAGACCCTGAAGGACGCTTCCTGCAAGGTTTAGCCCTTGCGAAAATGGGGAAAGCGGAGGAAGCCATTAAGATATTTGAGGCACTTACCTTGGATTATCCCAATCTTCCTGAGCCGTATAACAACCTAGCGGTAATACGCGCCCAGCGCGGAGAGTACGACAAGGCACGTGGCGCTCTAGAATATGCGATACAAGCCCATCCAACCTACGGCACTGCACACGAAAACCTAGGCGACATTTACACGATCCTAGCGACAGTTGCCTACAACAAAGCACTTTCGCTAAACGGCGAAAACAACGCTGTGAAAGTTAAGCTGGATATGCTGCGAGACCTCACCAGCGTAAGCACTTCTGCTGGCTCTCCTGTTTCTGCCCCGACAAAGTTGCCTAGGGTTTCAGCGCCGATTATCGCCAGCGCCAAACCAGCGTCTAAAGACACGCCCACTCTTAGGTTTCCACAGAGCAGCACTTCAGGCTTACTAGCCGCTCCAAGTGGTAGCAACGAGCCACGCGCCAGAGAAAAACAGC
>JBLHFB010000125.1:0-5845 GCA_047614865.1 Gammaproteobacteria bacterium
GCAAACCCTGATCTAGCAAACCAAGGGGGCGCAGCCACTTACGGAATGATGGCCCACGTACCTCTACGCGGCATGATCAAGAAAAAGGTCTTGGATATGTATTCCGAGCTTTACCGTGCCGGCGGTGCGCCGATGGACTTAACAGCTGATACCGACAAAGAAGAATCCAAAGGTTTAGTTGATAGTGCGTTAGCTTGGTATGTGAATAGACAAACCAAAAAGGCATCGAAGTAACGTTACTAGATAGCAAGCCTCTTACCAAAGTGTGAGGCACGGCTTTTTCTGTCTTAGCGAGAGGCGACTGCTTTCGTTGGACCAGCACATATTGCTGATTACTGGCTTTAGCGGCATACCCTAAAAGCCAGGAGGGCCTAAATTGCGCGACTATTGGCCCGCCTTTTTTGTGTTGAGCGCAATAGACGGCCCCAACACAGCAAAACATCGTGCAACACACACTGGCTGCTTTTACACGCCCATTTCGCTGTGCCCCAGCCTGTGCACAACCCGCCATTCATCCGCCTCCCTTCGTTATGAGGCTTTCGGAAGCATCACAAATAGAAAGCACTAGAAAGAAAAAAGGCCGCTATCTCTAGCGGCCTTCTTCGTTACAGCGAGCAGATATTCATTATTTAATGAATAACATTTCACGGTATTTAGGCAGTGGCCAAAGCTCATCAGCAACCATGCCTTCAAGTGCATCGGCGTGCTCACGAACTTCGCCCATCAAACCGCAAAGTTCGGTTGCACAGAACTGAAGGTGTTCTTCAGTAGTGGCAAAGCCTTCTTTCTCTAACGCTTCGCCAAGCTTCGATACAGCCGCCATCATTGCGTTAGCTTCACCAGTCACAGCGCCTGCGATGGCGTTGTCTAGGTTCAAGCCCATTTCGCCCAACGCTACGCTAGTGCTTGCAAGATCTGCCAAGTACTGAACTGCCGCTGGATAGATTGTGGTGGTAGCCATTTCTACAACAAGCTTGGCTTCAACTTCAATCGAAAGTACGTATTGCTCTGAGTAAACCTCAAAACGGCTTTCTAGTTCTTCAGGAGAGAAGACGCCGGTGCTAGCAAATAGCTCCTTAACGAGGTCTGACTTAAGTGCTGGAAGCGCATCCGCTGTGGTTGGGATGTTTTGCAAGCCACGCACTTCAACCGCTTCTTTATGCCACTCGTCTGAATAGCCGTCACCTCCAAATACTGCGTTCCCGTGGTTGTCCATCAGCTCTTTAAGAACCGCAATAACGGCTTTAGTTTGGCCAACGCCTGCATCAAGCTGGGCTGCTAGTTTTTCAGCAATCCAGTTCAATGAATCAGCCAGCATGGTGTTCATTGCAACCAATGGACCCGATACTGATTGAGCAGACCCAACTGCACGGAACTCAAAGCGGTTGCCGGTAAAGGCAAATGGCGATGTGCGGTTACGATCGCCAGGATCACGTTCAAACTTAAGGATTTGGTCAAGACCAAGGTCCATCAAGCCGCCGCTCGTCGTAGCGTCTAACTTGCCTTCTTGGATATTCTTGAATACGCCTTCAAGCTGGTCACCAAGGTAAACAGACAGAATCGCTGGTGGCGCTTCGTTTGCACCCAAACGGTGATCATTGCCTGCCGATGCTATAACAGCGCGCAACAATGGTCCATAACGGTGCACGCCGCGAATTACTGCACCACAAAAGAGCAGGAAGTTTAGGTTTTGTTCAGGCGTACTACCTGGATCAAGCAAGTTGCCCTGAGTAGCGTTACCAACAGACCAGTTTACGTGCTTGCCAGAACCGTTAATGCCAGCAAACGGCTTCTCGTGAAGCAATGCAAGGAAGCCATGCTTCTTAGCCGTAGATTTGATGGTGGTCATCAGCTGCTGCTGGTGATCAGCTGCAATGTTTGCTGACTCATAGTAAGGGGCGATTTCAAACTGGCCCGGTGCTACTTCGTTGTGGTGAGTCTTTGCCGGAATACCGAGCTTGTATAGCTGGTCCTCAAAGTCTTGCATAAACACTAGAACGCGCTCAGGAATAGCGCCGAAGTAGTGGTCATCAAACTCTTGGCCTTTAGGCGATGGCGCACCAAACAAGGTACGGCCCGCTAGAAGCAAGTCAGGACGTGCGTTAGCGAAGTTAGCGTCGATCAGGAAGTATTCTTGCTCAGCGCCACAGCTAGAGTTCAGCGTAGCAATGTCTGTTTCGCCCATTAGAGCCAAAACTTTTTTCGCCGCGTCGTTCATTGCTGAGTTTGAACGTAGAAGAGGAATCTTCTTATCCAGTGCTTCACCAGTCCAAGACATGAATACACTTGGAATCATTAGCGTTGCGCCGTTTGGCGATTGCTGAATGTAAGCTGGGCTTGTTGGATCCCACGCGGTGTAGCCACGGGCGGCGTTGGTCATACGCAAGCTGCCGTTCGGGAATGATGATCCGTCTGGCTCGCCCTTGATTAGCAGGCTACCAGTGAACTCGGTGATAGCAACGCCATCAGAGTTTGTAACCACAAAGCCATCGTGCTTCTCAGCAGTGGCGTTGGTCATTGGGTAGAAGATGTGCGAGAAGAACTTAGCGCCCTTAGAGCTGGCCCATTCTTTCATTGCAGCAGCAACGATATCGGCGGTAGCGCCGTCTAGTGGCTCACCCGTTTGAACGGTTTTCTTAATGGCTTTAAACGCATTCTTTGAAAGCGCTTCTTCCATTTTGGTCAAGCTGAAAACATCGCTCGCCCAGATCTTTTTAAGCGGATCTGGCTGCGTTACAGGGGTAGCTGCACGATTGGTGATTTCGTTAATTGCTTGAGCTCGGCTGTCATTAGCGCTCATGAGTAGTCCTTCATTCAATTCAAAGTAAAAAAAGCGTCTTAAAGTTCACAGTTGGTACTGAGTTCTTTTGTACGACCAAGCGATCTAATCGCTAAGTCGTCGCAGTTACGCGGATGTATACAAATACCGTGCCACAAATGGCAGGGGTGACGCATTTCCCGCTTTATGCGTCTTTTTTAACAAAGCCAAGCAGCCTATCTGCTCTAGCTAGATGCTGCATTTATTGACTAGTAGTCGAAACGACGACGCACAAAGTCGGGTAATTTCTTGGCCATATTGGCTTTACGAGCAATGCCGTGGTTTCTGCCCAATAGTAGCTTGGCCTGCAAAATGCTTTCTTGTCGAAGCGCTTTGCTCTCGCTACCTGCCCAAGTTTTGTGGAACAACGCCTTGGTAGCCGCAACCGAGTCTGGAGAGCGAGTAACAATCTCGGCAACGAGCGCCTCTGCATCGTCCATCGGATTCTCAGAAATTTCGGTAACCAAATTTAACGCTCTGGCTTCAATCGCATCGAATATCCGGCCGGTCATGGTTAGCTCTTTGGCTTTATCCATCGGCATCAATTCACGCAGGGTCACGGTACCTGTCATGTCTGGGATCAAGCCCCACTTTGCTTCCATGATCGAGAATTGGCAATCTGGAGTGCTGAAACGGAAATCCGCACCCAGTGCAATCTGTAAACCTCCGCCAAAACAAACGCCATGGGTAACCACCACAACCGGCACTTGAAGCTTACGCCAACACCAAGCTACTTCTTGGAATAGGTTGGTGTCACTCACTGGCTTAAGGAAACCCAGTAGCATTTTGGATGGCTTCTTACCCCAGCTTGCGAAGTCTAGGCCAGAACAAAATACTTCGCCTTCACCGCTAATAATTACGGCGCGTAGCTCTCTGTTCTTGGCTAATTTGTTTGCTGTTTGGATAAGCTCAAGCACCAAGTCGCGGCTTAAGCCATTGCGCTTGTCGGGCCGATTTAGCGTTACGCGGGCAACGTCATTATGAATATCACAAAGGACTAGGCTGCTCATTAACTATTCCACAATATGTTTGGACTTAGCGAGTAGGCCTCTGAACAAATTTCAATTCATTCATTACTGCACCTAGTCACACCATTTATTTGGCGAATGAGTGTACCACCAGATTATTCACTCTGCAGTCGACTAGATAGACTTGCAAAAATTAAGCGACATCCCCATTGTTACGCCCATGGGAAAGATACTATTAATACTTATAGCCGTGCCGCTTGTTGAGACGTGGTTTCTTATTGAAGTGGGCAGCGCAATCGGCGCCCCACTGACTATTTTGTCCGTTATCGCTACCGCGGTAATTGGTGGTCATTTGGTCCGTAAGCAAGGTTTAGACACTCTTAGAAGGGTCCAGCAAAGCCAAGCGCAAAACGAAATCCCCGCTCTAGCGCTGGCAGAAGGCGTTGCGATTATTTTTGCCGGAGCGCTACTGATTACCCCAGGGTTCTTCACTGACGGCATTGGGTTTCTCTGTCTTTGGCCGCAATTTAGGCGTGAATTTATCGCGAAAGCAATTGCCGCCAGCTTGATAAAAAGCGTTCAAATACACGGCATGCGCGGGCAAGCTGCTCCGCAACCGGGATACTACCGTGCAGGGAGTGAAGGTACCGCTATAGACAAACAACGACCTGTTCCGAACAGCGACAATGACGGCGTGACCATCGAAGGCGAATTTCGCTCCACCGACAACGACCCCAAATAGCAAGAAATGCCGGCACTATGCGTATTCACGCGCTCTGACGCGACCGAAAACGATAAGGCACATGCCAATCAGTTGTCCGCGTCGCTAGGACTCCCGCTGGTTGGCGCCGATCAAGCGACAGACTACGACCTTCAACTTCTTCTCGAAAACAGCCAGTTAGGCCTTTGTTCTGATGGCAATAGTGACCGTGGCGCCGTTATTGTCGACTGGACAAGCAATAAGGCCAAGCACCGCCTCTCTCAAGTCTCGCGACGAACCGAGCCTCTATCTCGTGCCTTAGGGCTAAAGTCAAACCATCGCCCTACCGTAGTTGACGCAACTGCCGGCCTTGGCGGCGACAGCATTATCATTAACGCACTAGGGTGCCCGGTAATCGCAATAGAGAGAAATCCTGTTGTTGCGGCGCTTCTAGCCAATGCAATCGAACGATCCGATCAGCGTGATATTACACTGCTAAATCAAGACGCTTCGGATTGGCTAGCGCAGCAAGCAGACAGCACTCAGGAAATTATTTTCTTAGATCCGATGTTTGGCAAAAACGAAACCCGTGCCCAAGTAAAGAAACCAATGCAACTCATGCAGCAGCTTTTAGCTGACCAGCCAGAAGACTCGAATTTACTACGCGACGCACTGCGTGTCGCCAGCAAGCGAGTAGTAGTAAAGCGCGCCGCCAAAGCCCCTAACTTGAATGACGCTAAGCCACAACTTACAGTGGTAGGCAAAGCCATTCGATTCGACATCTACCTGTGTACCTAATATGCATCTAATAATTGGCGCTGGCGCGGTTGGCACCGTGCTGGCTGGTTGCCTGCTTAACGCCGGAAGAGAAGTAACTTTGGTGGTTCCTGTCGGCCGTTTAGGATGGTACATGCAATCTGAATTGCTGCAGGTTGACGATAGCCACCATCGGGCACGCTACCGCTTCCCTGCCCCTGAGATCGTGGAAATCGGCAATGCCGACGCTCTAAAGGGCGTTAGCCATATATATCTGGCTACCAAGTATTCCGGCTTAACCGAGGTTTTAAGTTGGTTAAAGGCAGGGGAACTTGCTTCAAACGTACAAATTATTTCCTGCTTAAACGGGATAGCCGGAAAACGCCAAGCAGCAGAGCAGCTTGGTCGCCCAGTTGAGTTTATGACAGTGATGTTCAACGCTCGACGGGACGGGCCATTGCATGCGGCACTCACCACCAAGGAAATCATTCAATTCGAAAGCCCCAATTCACCACTCGGGAAGTTATATAAACAAGGTGGCGCAGTTGTCCAGGCAGGGTCTGCCGAAGGAATGTGGGGCAAGCTACTGATAAACCTTAATAA
>JBLHFB010000126.1:0-5673 GCA_047614865.1 Gammaproteobacteria bacterium
TGGGGGCACCCTGCAGCGGCTGTGGCCATGAAAACCTGCTAGGGGAAACATTTTGCACCCAGTGCGGGACCGCTACTGATGGCCACGCAGCGCCCCCAAAAATGGGTTACACCCCCAAGCATCTCGCCGACAAAATCCTTAATCAGCGAAGCGCCATGACCGGCGAACGCAAGCAAGTCAGCGTTTTGTTCGTCGATTTGCGCGGCTCAATGGATGCTGCGGAACAGTTAGACGAAGAACGCTGGCATCAAATTCTAGACAGCTTTTTCAGCTTGCTTGGCGAACACATTCACCGCTTCGAAGGCACCATCAACCAATACACCGGCGACGGTGTAATGGCGCTATTCGGCGCACCAATCGCCCACGAAGATCACGCCCAACGCGCCTGTCACTCAGCGCTTGCGTTGACCGACGCGCTGCTGATTTGGGCCCAACAATTACGCTTGTCTGACGGAGTTAATTTGTCAGCGCGGCTCGGCCTCAATTCCGGAGAGGTGATTGTTGGAGCGATTGGCGATGACCTGCGCATGGATTACACGGCCCAAGGCCATACGGTGGGCTTGGCAGCCAGAATGGAGCATATCGCCGAGCCGGGGACCACCTACCTAACCGACCACGTTGCTCAACTTGTTGACGGCTATTTCGACTTAGAGCCTCTCGGCGAAATGGACATTAAGGGCGTTAGTGACCCAATAAGAGCGTTTAAACTGCTCGGCCTGGGCCCAATTCGCACTCGACTCGAACGCTCACAGCAGCGCGGAATGAGCTCTTTCGTTGGACGTGAATCCGAGTTTAACCAGCTGCAGCAAGTCATTGAGCAAGACAGTCCAGGAGTATTCAGAGTCGTCGGTGATGCGGGCATGGGCAAAAGCCGACTTTGCCAAGAGTTTGTAAAGCACTGTGTTCAGCAGCAAGTAACCGTATACCAGTGCAACGGCTTTCCTTATGGCGATGCGCTACCGCTGAAACCTGTGAGGGACTTACTCCGCGCTGTCTACGAGATTTCTTCCGGCGACACGGCCCAGCAGGCTCGCCAAAAGATAGTTGGAAGCCTTGCGCTAAACAACCAAGACACGCCGGAAATTCGCGGCCTGTTATTCGACTTCTTAGAAATTGAAACAACTACAAACGCCAGCAACCCTAATGTGGAAAACCGACTAGAGCGCTTGCTGCTTACTTTTCTACATTGCGGCAGCTGCGTACAGGGCAGAAAAGTCCTTATTCTTGTAGACGACCTACACTGGATGGACGTCGGCTCCAAAGAGTTTTTCTCAGCGCTGGCGGACCGGATAGCCGGCCACCAAACAATGCTGTTGTTTAACTACCGCGGCTATTACGACGACAAATGGCTGGATCCTAAACATCCGGCAAAGCTGACACTTCAGCCTCTAGTGAATGAGCAGATTGAGGACTTGTGCAGTGACATTCTTGGCCAAGATGAGTCGGTAATTGAGCTAGCACTAGCAATAGCTGAGCGCGCATCAGGTAATCCGTTTTTTGCCGAGGAATTAATGCGGTCCTTAGCTGACGGCGGCCAGCTCGAGGGTACTCGGGGAGCTTACCGCTATAACGGCGATGCAGGCGACCTCGGAATTCCTTCGTCAATTCAATCGCTTATCGCCGCCCGTATTGACCGGCTTGATGATTCCTGCAAATCAGTTTTGCAGCACGCGGCGGTGTTGGGCACTGTTCTAGAGCCAGACAACCTCCATGCGCTATTCGACAATGATGGTATTGACGACGCTTTAGCTCACCTTCAGTCAGCCAAAATGCTCTCTGTCAATTCCAAAGGGCTTCTCGAGTTTCAGCACCCTCTGATTCAAGAGGTTGCGTATCACGGCCAGCTGCGAGAACAACGCGACCAAATTCACGTCCGCGTGGCAGAGCATTACGAACGACAGTTGCAACCAGGCGAGCCTGCAGGAGAGAAAACGGTATTGCTTTCACACCATTGGCAGCGCGCTAGAGACTACGAAAAAGCCGCGGAGTGGATGGTTAAGGCGGCAAGCTGGGCAGCAGAGCGTGACGCATTTGAAGCGATTCGGCGCTTCACACAGGCCGCTGACTTACTCGACAACGTTGCGGAATCCACCGCTACTATTCGCGGCAGAATCACCGCTCGTGCAGGCATTATTCGCCAAGCTGGATTTGTAAAAGTGGCCCAAAACATTGTGGACAGTGCTTACCAAGACGCCAAAGTCTTAGCGGAAAGAGTGGGCGACCTTGCTGGGCTAGCCGAACTGAACCTTTCCTATGGTCAGCATAAGCTCCGCGGGGCAAATAGCGACGAAGGAATAAGCTATACCAATGCAGCCTTGGCCCTCGCTGAGGAAAGCGGCGATGACAGCCTAATTGGCCGCTTCCGAACACCGATCTTGGTTACCTATTTCTCCGCAGGAAGGCTTCAGGAGGGGCTGGATTTGCTGACCAACCACAGCAAAGATTGGACAACCGTCCCAATTACCTCGGAAAACTTTCCGTCACGCTCTTTTTATGGGCTATTCGTTGGCTACAAAGGCCAGCTACAGGAGGGAGTTGCGGAGATTAAGCAGGCAATTTTAGTCGCTCAGCAATACGGCGACTCGCCAAGCTGGTTCCACGGCAACTTATCTGAGCTTTATATAATGGTTGGCGACCCTGTCGCTGCATTATCTCAAGCTGAGATGTCATTAGAACGTGCGGAAGCAAGCCAAAGCCCCTACTTTAAATCGTTAGCCGTTCGTGCAAAGGCGAGAGCCTTAACCATGAGCAAACGTGCGGGTGAAGCGCTTGAGCTTTTAGATGGAATCAAGGCCACCGTCGAACCCGGCGAACTAGCTGCTCAGTTTAAGGCGATTCACCTAGTCGAAACCGCAAATGCCCAAATCGGTCTCGGCAACTTGACGCAGGCGCGACTGGTTACCGAGGAAGCAATCAGTGAGTCAACTGATCGCCACAGTAGAATTTCGGAAATTCGCGCCCGTCTAACTCGGTGCGAGCTCGAAACATTGGATCCCGATGGCCAGTCGACCCTACAGGACATTGAGCGGGTGCATGAGTTAATCGAAGAAACCGGCGCGGCAGTCTACTCCCCAGTTCTTTTTCATATTCAAGCGCGCACCTTTGCGTCGCAAAACAACCATACAAAGGCTGTGGAACTTACCGAAAAAGCTATTTTGGGGTACCGTCAGTACGGCGCATTCGGCCACTCAGACAAACTGAGCGAATGGCTCAAGAATACGCTGGAAAACAATTCGACCACCGCGTAAGCTTCCAGACATGAAAAATTTTCCCTTGGTCTGCCTTTCAGTTCTTTCGGCAATATCTCCGGCTATTGCCGATACCCTTACCTCAGATGAAGTGGCGAGCTGCATGCGCGCCAACCTCCCCGAGGAGACCAGTCGCCAAGATATTACGCTCGCCTCACATGATCGCGCCGGCGGCAAGCGCACTGTCGATGGTCGGTTATTCTGGAATCATTCAGAAGAGCAAACTGCAACCATGCTAAAAATTGATGGCCCCCGTGACTTAGCTGGCGGCGCCTATTTGAGCCTGAAAAAAACCAGCGGCGACCAGCTGTATATGTATATCCCAGGACTAAATAAGGTTCGGCGAATCAGTGGCCAGTCGACCTCTGGACAAATTCTTGGTACAGACATTAGCTATCAAGATCTGGAATATTTACAGGGGCTTGTCGCCAACAACTCGGTCACTGTTTACGGAAGTGACCCAATAGCTGGGCGTGATGCATGGAAGCTGGAAATAATGCCCACCAACGGCGATTCCGGAAACTACAAACGCGTTGAGTCCTGGGTGGATAAAGCCACCTGCGTTTCTCTGAAAACAGACTTCTATGAATCCGATTCCAAGCTCCGCAAAACGCTTGTCGGCAACCCCGAAACGTTGACAGAAATTGACTCCCGCTGGCTGCTAACGGAACAAACCATGACCGACCTCAATGAAGAGACGAACACAGTCCTGACGATACATAAGATTTCCTACGACCCTTCAATATCTCGCCAGCACTTCCACAAAAAACGTTTCTTTCAAGTCCAATAAGTAATGGAAGAAAACACGATAGCCTTTGCCCGTCAATATTTCGTTTGGCTAACGCGCAAAGCCGCATGGGTGGTAAGCGCAGTCGCGATTATGGCGGTTATATCCGTTTACCTTCTCTTTCCAGCACCTAGCTTTACTGCCTCACTAAGCATCGATCCATCTGTCGAACGGTTACTCGGAGATTCAAACCCAGACAACGTACGTTATCAATCAGTTCGGCACCTCTTCGGTAGCGACGAAACAATTATTGTGACCGTCGCCGGCGATTCCACGGGCTCAATGCTAAGCGAGAGATCGCTAAAAGATATAACCAAGCTCAGTGATCAACTTGCCAAGCTGCCGCTAGTACAAAATGCGGTATCTGTTTCGACGGTTGAAACTGCGTTAAATCGCGATGAAGAAATCTACTTCACCACCATTGCAGAGGCGCTAAGTAAGGGACTGATAGCCACCGACTGGCTGTCGTCACACGCTCTTTTCAAAGATCAGCTAATATCGTCCGACGGCAGCGCATTAGTCATTGCGCTGAGCTTTAAAGGCGCAAGCGATGAAGATTTTATTTCTGGCCCTATTCTGTCCGAATTAGAACGGGTTCTGGCACCATATCGTGAAAAATACGACATCGCGGTAAGCGGATCCCCTGTGGTCAAAGCAGCTACCGCGCAAACCCTGTTTAGACAGCTATCCAAGATCATTCCAGCGATCTTAGCAATTCTTGCAATCCTTCTGGCTGTTGTCTTTCGTAGTGTTTTAGGGGTGGTCTTACCGCTGGCGACGATTTTTTGCACGCTGCTGTTCACCATGGCGGGGCTTGCCGCCTCGGGGATAAGTCTCAACATGGTCACCACTTTAGTTCCCCCTTTGGTGATTACTCTTGGACTGGCCTATTGCTCACACATATTGAGCGACTACTTCGCCACATTCACCGACGAAATCAAATTCGATAGCACTGAAGATCGGGTAATTCACGTGCTAACCGCGATATCACTTCCGCAAATCATTACTGGAGTAACCACAGCGGCTGGCTTTCTAGCACTCGCCTTTAGCCCTTTGGTAGCGGTGAAGGAATTTGCAGTGATCGCAGCATTGTCGGTCTCGTTAGCGGTGGTTCTTTCACTTAGCTTCCTACCTGCCTGCTTGGTGGTTTGGCCTAGCGGCACGAGAAGCTATACCCCGTCAGCAAGCGACTTATTTACTCGCTTCTCGCGTGCCCTGGCCAATTTCGACATCAAGTACCGCAATCCAATTCTCGGGTTGGGCATAGCGGCCCTGATAGCAGCGTCATATGGCTCTACGATGATTAAGGTCGGCAGTGAATACATTAAAGACTTCCCTGAAGGCGCCACTGTACGAACCGACTACGAAGCAGTCCAATCTCAGCTCGGAGGCGCGAACAATTTCTACATCGTTATAGAAGGGCACCTTGAGGATAGCTTTACTACTCCGCGGAGCTTAGAGGCTATTGAAAAATTGCAGGCGTGGTTGGCCGAACAGCCCGAAATTTCCGGATCGACCTCTCTCGTCGATCACATCAAGGAACTCAACCGGGTGCTTAACGACGGCGATCCCATGTCGTATGCGGTGCCCAATGACCGAATTCTCACCAAGCAACTAATGGTCTATACCGGCGGAGAG
>JBLHFB010000127.1:0-5644 GCA_047614865.1 Gammaproteobacteria bacterium
TTATCGCTTGAGCAAGAGCATGTGAGCTTTCTAAAGCCGGCAGAATACCCTCTCCCCGCGTGATGCGATGAAATGCGTCAAGCGCCTCACGGTCATTGATCGTTACATATTCTGCTCGGCCAATATCTTTCAACCAACTGTGCTCTGGACCCACGCCTGGATAGTCCAGACCAGCAGATATAGAGTGTGTCGGCAGAATTTGTCCGGCTTCATCCGCCATTAAATAGGTGCGATTGCCATGCAGAACGCCAGGGCGACCCGCTGTCAATGGCGCGGCATGACGGCCGGTTTCTACACCATCTCCGCCTGCTTCAACACCGATTAAGCGCACAGATTTATCAGCGATAAACTTGTGGAATATACCAATCGCATTTGAACCACCGCCGACGCAAGCAATCACCGCATCGGGGAGTTTGCCAGCTTGTTCTTGTATCTGCTGATGTGCTTCTTTGCCAATAACGGTGTGGAAATCACGGACCATTTCTGGGTATGGGGCTGGACCAGCCACAGTGCCGATGATGTAAAAAGTGTCGTCGATGTGGGCAACCCAATCACGCATTGCTTCATTCAACGCGTCTTTGAGGGTGGCAGTTCCTGAGTGAACAGGAACCACTGTGGCACCCAGCAACTTCATGCGGTACACATTGGGGGCTTGGCGCTCAATGTCTTCTGCACCCATATAAACAACGCATTCAAGCCCAAGTCGGGCCGCAACCGTTGCCGTGGCGACTCCATGTTGGCCGGCACCCGTTTCTGCAATGATCCGAGTTTTACCCATTCTGGTGGCAAGCAGCGCTTGGCCAATGCAGTTGTTGATTTTGTGCGCGCCAGTGTGGTTTAGATCTTCACGCTTAAAATAGATTTGCGCGCCACCTAGCTCACGACTTAAACGCTCGGCGTGATAAATCGGACTTGGGCGACCCACGTAATATTTTAGATCGCGTTCATACTCGGCGATAAACTCTGGATCTACCTTGGCGACAGCATAGGCAGCGCTCAATTCTTCAAGGGCAGAAATCAAGGTTTCACCGGCGTAACGACCACCGTGAATACCAAAATAGCCCTCGGCATCTGGCATTTGTACATTTGAGTCGAACTGATCGTTATTTTGAGACACGCTTAACCTCATCAAAAAATTCTTTCATTCGCTGTGCTGATTTCACGCCGGGAGCGAGTTCTACACCGCTACTGACATCCACAGCAAATGCTTGTGTTGTTTGTATTGCTTGAGCCACGTTGTCGGCTGACAAACCACCGGCCAGTATCGAGCCTGCTGGCATTGGCTGCGGTAGCGCGCTCCAATCAAATTGCTTTCCACTACCGCCCATTTTTCTAACGCTGTGGCTATCAAACAATAAACCACAAGAACCCGGGTAGGCAGCCAACTCGGTTGCCAGCCGGTCACCACGAAGCTCAGGATCTCCCATCCCAATCGCTTTAAACCAGCGCTTGTTAAATTGCTGGGCAAACTCGTTACTTTCGCTTCCGTGAAACTGCAATGCGTCGATCTGCAGCCGTTGTGCGACTTGGGCTACGCTGGCGGCAGAGGCATCGCGAAATAACGCCACACGGGTCACGAACGCTGGAATTCGCGCTAACAACTTTTCGGCCTGAACCAGATTCAAATGTCGCGGGCTGCGAGCATGGAACACCAGACCAATAGCATCAGCTCCTAGGTCTACCGCGCGGTCAACGTCGTCAACACGCGTGAGTCCACAGATTTTTACGCGGGTGGTCATGGTCGGCCGTACTGCAAGGGGAAATAACCTGTCTAGGATACCGGAATCAGGGTACTTTAGCCATCCGTACAGCGTCATATTGGCTTGGCAAACGGCGCCATTTGCTGAAGTTTTCGCGCTCTCCAAAAATCTTCGGCGAAGCCGTGTGGTGGTCTTGTTTGCGAACCGGTCGACAGAAGCCATCCGTAAAAAGACCAATAATTCCACTCTAGAAGAACACGATTCCTATGCTTAGAACGAAGCAACCGGATCCTCGCCGAAAAGAATCCGTAAGAACATCGACAGTATCGCTATAGCAGTGGGCTTGTTTTTCCGAATTCTATCTCTGCCTGCAAGGCCATTTGGCTGTCCGGTATCTCAAACTCAGTTGGGTAGCGTACATCTAAAAAATACAAGCCATCGGGTGGCGCGGTCATTCCACCTTTGGTTCGATCACAGACAGCAAGCACCTCGGCCGCCCACTCCACAGGCTTTTCACCGCTACCGATAGTCATCAGTACACCTGCGATATTTCTAACCATGTGATGGAGAAACCCATTGGCTTCCACCTCCATGATCACTCTATCGTCTTCCCGCTTAACGACGATATCAAGTATTTCTCGCACAGGACTGTGCGCTTGGCAGTGGACTGTTCTATAGCTATCAAAATTATGTACGCCGAGCAACGCTTGCGCGGCTGCATTCATTCGTTCAGCATTCAGCGGCTGAAAGCAATGAGTACTCCAGCCTCGGTGAATTGCCGAGCGAGTGCGACGATTGTAAATTTGATAGCGGTAGCGCCTACTTAGGGCGCTAAATCGAGCATGAAAATCGTCACTGACAGGTTTTGCCCATCGTACTGAGCACTGTCCATCATGATGTTGGGAGATGTAACTGTTGACGCCAAGAACCCATGCTTTCATTGGCCTTTCAGACTCAGTGTCAAAATGAGCGACCATATTTAAGCCGTGAACACCTGTATCAGTGCGACCGGCGTTATGCAGCACAACACGGTGATTGGCTACTAATGACAAGGCACCTTCAAAAGCGGCTTGCACCGTGGCGCATTCAGCCTGCCGCTGCCAGCCATGAAATGCGCGACCGTTGTATTCAACTCCAAGCGCTATTCTCATGATCGAGTATTATCCAGCCGCGATCTCATAGGCATATCACAACCCCCAACAAACAGACGCCAGATCCCAGCACTACAATCACCTCAGCTATTCCTAGCGACAACGGGACAGCTTGCCCTTCACCACGAATGTCACCGTCTTTGGCTTGAGTGAATGCATCAGCCTCAACCATAAGAACCGCTCCGGCCCCGCGCTCTGCAATTGCGTCTATCCAATTTGCAGCAGTTAACTTCTCGGCGGTCGAAGTTCCATCTCGCAAGGCAAGTTGAAGCGAGCTAATGCTACTTAACGTTGAAGCAAGCCGCTGGCAGAATAAAATAATAGGTAGACCAATAAGGGACAATGGATAAAGCAGCCAACGAAGCCCTGCAACAATGTCGGTCGCCTTAAGTGGCTCTAGGCAAAGCAACACACTGCCAAACAGGATCGCTAGCACTAGAGAGCGCTGTAGGGAGATTTGAACGCCGAGATAGCTGGGCATATTGAGTGGAACGGGAAATATTTCCGGCACCGGCAGCGAAGCCCCTGGCGTGAACCAGCAGTACAAAATTGCGATCGAGATGAACAGCCAGCGCAAGCGCAACAGCCCTAAAAGCCAGGATTTGATAGTTAAATCAGACTGCCAAATAAGAATTACAAGAATCCCCAGAAGTACACAAAGTGCATACAAAGATGCTATTGGCAGGACTCCTGCCAATAGCATCAATAAGGAAATACGAAGGCCAGGGTGCTTAACCAATCTCGGCTAACGCGGCTTCTGCTTCGGCTTTAGTCGGGCCATCCGCTTCAGCAATCACTTCCTGCAGAAGGCTTCGCGCCTCGTCGTCATGCCCCATTTCCATATAGGCTCTAGCCAAGTCGAGCTTGGTGTTCGCTTGATCGCCACCGGCGAACGCCGCGATATCCGCATCGCCAGATGCTCGCGTTGCCCGCACTGAAGGGGCCTCTGCACCTATAGCGGCAGCATTATCGCTTGAAAGGATCTCTATTTGGTCGTCAAGGTCTGGGTCGAGATCGAAGTCAGCGTCTAAGCTATCAACTTCTACGATTTCATCGCGATTCCCGCTATCGATCACAATATAATCTAGGCTCGATGCATCATCGGTCTCAGGCGCTTCCGCCTCATCATCAACACTGGCAAAGCTGCCTTCAAGAGCCTCTAGATCAGCGGCAGAGTCATCCAAGCCAAAGTCTTCGTCGACGTCAACAGCTGGCATATCCAATGCTACTTCAGCGGCTGACTTAGGATCCGAGATTTGGAAATCGCCTAAATTGAAGTCCAAATCATCTTCGGTGGCATACATTTCTACAGGCGCTTCTGGCTCTTTTGGCATTTCATAGTCAGACTCGTCAAATGATAGAAGGTCATCGTCTTCACGGCCCACTGTGGATACTTCTAGTTCTTCATCATCAATTGCCGGAGCGGGAACATCAATGTCCTCTGTGACTTCGTCGTCGATATCAAAACCATCAAGCACCGCTATATCTTCGCCTGACTCGTCCTCAAGGATTAGGCTGTTGTCTAAGCCGTCATCATCTTCCTGCTTCTCATGAAGCTCTTCTTTGGCAAGTTCGTCTACGAAATCATCACCGAAATCTTCCATGCTGCCGGTACTAACTTCCATACCTGGAGCTGCGTACGAGGAGTCATGGCCATCATCGCGTTCCGTAAAGTCAGATTTGGCTTCAGATCCGGTTTCAATTTCATCAACCGAGCTGGCGGTAACTTCAAACTCGGGCTCGTCGTCTTTTTTACGACGACGAACTAAGAACAACACTACAATCAGCAGCAGCAATATTAGCGGAAGAAGAATCAGCCAGCCAATCGAAATTAAGGCAAGTACCACGCTATCGTAGGTTTTTGAAATTTTTGAACCGATATTGTCGCTAGCACTGGCGCCGTTTTCTTGATTGGGCGTCTGCGGTGTCGATGGCTTGGGCTTAGGTGCAGCACTTGTGCTTTCCCCATCGCTAGCCCGGCCTGATTCAGCTGAGTCTCCACCTTGAGAAAGGGGCGCCGAAACAACTTCAAGCTCATCACTGTAATCACCAGAGCCCTGACCGCCACCTTCTAGTCGCTCTATGCGCGCTTTCAAATCGGACAGCTCATCGGAACGCGCAATCAAAAGTGCTCTGATGTCGAGCAACAGGCTCTCTGTCTCAGTGAGCTGTTCTCTTAATTTAGAATTTTCAACTCGTAATGAAGCCGACTCAGCTTCGGCAGCAGCCACTTCAGGGTTAGACGAAATACTGGTTTCAGCGAGTGTTGTGTCTTGATCGTTGCCATTATCTGGAGCGACTAACTCAAGACGGTCTTCGGAAGAAGCCTCTTCGAAATCGCTAACGGCTTCACTAACATCATCTTCATCTAGGGCGCCATCAGCGTCGTTACTTGCTGCGCTCGCGTCTGCATCTGAATCGATGGCAGCGCTGCCTTCGTCTAGATCGTCATCAGTTGATTCTTGACTGGCACTAATTAGCTCAGCGTCGTCTTGCAGGACTTCGGCGACTGAAAGCGGTGGCACTGCCTCTTTGTTGTCCCCACTTTTGGAAACGTGACGTCTCCACGCGGTGTTATGGCGAGAAATCTCCTCAGACGCCACTTCGCTGCTAATCGAAGAAATGTCTACCGCGTCTGGAATCCGCAGCACAAAACCCGCATCTAAGCCGTTTACATTGCCGTGAAACGCTACCGGATTAACTTCAAACAATGCCATTAGCATTTGTTCGGGTGTCAAAGTTGTACCTTGGGCGAGTTCGGTCGCCACTTGTATACCGCTTACGCCTTTTTTA
>JBLHFB010000128.1:0-5590 GCA_047614865.1 Gammaproteobacteria bacterium
TAACAAAATAGCCTTAGGGCACCACCGCGACGACATGATCGAAACGTTGTTTTTGAACATGTTCTACGGAGGCAAGCTTAAGTCGATGCCGCCGAAATTGTTAAACGACGATGGAGACCTAATAGTCATCCGTCCCTTGGCATTTTGTGCTGAGAAAGATCTTGCGCGTTATGCCAAAGAAATGGAGTTTCCAATTATTCCCTGCAATCTGTGCGGATCGCAGGAGAATCTCCAACGCCAAGCAATTAAGTCAATGTTGAACGGCTGGGAAGAAGCCCACCCAGGAAGGGTTGAAACGATATTCACATCAATGAAAAATGTTGCGCCGAGCCAATTAGCAGATGGAAACTTGTTCAATTTCTCTGATCTAGATACCTTGGCTCAACCGCGAAACAAGGCTGCAACCGCCGATTAGTTGCAGCAATTATTGTTTCGCCTCATTATGCGGCGGCTAAAAACTATTATATTAAAGAGAGGATCCCGCCCATGGCCGAAGTGTCTCCTATCGAGAAATTTCTTGAGCGCATAGCGCAACATCCCGAAAAAACCTATCTACGCCAGCCTAAAAATGGCGTATGGACAGACTACAGTTGGGCAGAAGTAGGTGACCAAGTTCACCGCATGGCATCTGCGCTTACCGCGATGGGCATCGGTAAAGGCGATGTGGTTGCCACATCTGGCGCTAATACGGCTCACTGGATCATGGGTGACCTTGCGGCCAGCATGGTTGGTGCGGCAAACGTTGGTCTGTATCCAAAGATGTCCTCCGATCATCTCGTCCACGTGATGACTCACAGTGGCGCCAAAGCGATATTCGTTGGTCCCGGTGATGACGTTGCCAATGTATTGGCTGCCGTACCGGCCGGCGTGATTAAAATTGCCAACCCTTACGACACTGTTGAAGGCGATACTGACCATAACTGGGACGATCTTGTCGCGGCCAACGAGCCATTCACAGGCTTCCAAATTCCAGCTGACGACGACCTCGCTGGCTTGATCTACACCTCTGGTACAACCGGCAATCCGAAAGGCGTAATGATTACGTACGGCAACATTACGTTTGCTATGGAATCTAACGCTAGGCTGTTTGACCCAGCAGATCCAGATCCAAAATGGTTCTCGTACTTGCCACTGGCTCACGTATTTGAACGTGGTGTTGTTGGTATGTCATCGCTGTACTCGGGTGCGCAGATTTCTTTCCTAGAAAACTTTAAGACCTTGCAACGGGATTTGAGCGCGGTCGCTCCGACTCGCTTCATCGCAGTTCCTTTGGTTTGGTCTCGTCTTCAGTCTGGCATCATCGACAAAATGCCGGAGAAAAAGCTACGCATGTTGCTGAAAATTCCGGTTGTTGGCGGAATGGTTAAAAACAAGATTAAAACCTCGCTTGGCCTTCAAAATGTCGGAATCGCTGTCTCTGGCGCAGCGCCGCTGTCTAGTTCAGTTATCGAGTTTTTCCGCTTGTTTGATATCAGCATTTCCCAAGGTTACGGCATGTCTGAAAATATGGCGTATTGCACGGCTGACTACCCTGCGCGCGAAAAGCCGGGTTCAGTTGGTAAAGCGCTTGAGGGATGTGAGCTGAAGATCGACGACAACGGTGAGCTTCTATGCCGCCACCCAGCAGTAACTAAGGGCTACTACAAAGAGCCTGAGAAAACTAGCGAAGCAATTACTGAAGACGGATGGCTACGGACCGGTGACCGAGCTCTTATCGATCAAGAAGGCTATGTAACGATTACCGGCCGAGTGAAAGACTTATTCAAAACTGACAAGGGCAAGTACATTGCACCAGTGCCAATTGAAACTAAGTTTGCCGAAAACGAGAATGTTGAGTCGTTGTGCTTGATCGGCTCTGGGCATAAGCAGCCAGTTATGGTGCTCACGCTATCTGAAGTTGGCTTTAAGGCCGAAAAGGATGAAGTGACACGCAGTATCGAAGCAACAGTCGCTGAGATGAACCCAACACTTGAATCGCAAGAGAAGATTGCGAAAGTGGTTGTGTGTGCCAAGCCTTGGACCGTAGACGACGGCCAGATGACGCCGACCATGAAAGTGCGTCGTCACTTCATCGAGGAGGCCTACAGTGACTCGATCCCTGGCTGGTATGGCGAAGACGATGGTGTGATTTGGCTATAGCTTTCACGAAAAAGCTTTAGCTAACAAAAAGCCCCTAAATTCATACGTACTTAGGGGCTTTTTTGTGCGCGTAACAATTCAAACTGAGCGCGGCGTAGTGTTACTTACCTTAGGCTAGCACTGAGTTGCTAGCATTTCGTTGAGCTTTCTTGAGCAGCTCGCCAGCGGCTTCAATCAGTTGTGCTAGAGCCAAACTTGCTTGCCGCTGAGATTGAGCTAACGACACGCCCTGGCGAGGCTGTTAGGTAGGCCGTTTGTCTCCCAGCATGGGCTAGACTTATTTGAGACACCCCTTGGGTAATCGATTCTCCTCTCTCACAAAAACACTATTCACCGCGTTGATGGCGGTATTGGACATTGTATTCCTCGAAACGATCCATGTCGGCAAGCAGCATCGTGCGCCTAACAATAATGCTATAGAGAAAGCAGAACCAAGCTGAGGTTTGGCCACCAAGTGATCAAAAGCACACAGAGCAACAGAATAAAGAAGAATGGAATGGTTGCTCGGTAGAGGGTCATTACGGGCTTGTTGAAGCGATAACTCGCTATGAACAGGTTCATCCCAACTGGTGGCGTGAAGTAACCTAATTGCATGTTGGCCAAGAACAGAATTCCAAAGTGAACAGGGTGTATCCCGTAGTTTAGGGCGATAGGCAAAACGATGGGAACAACGATCACTAGCGCTGAAAAAATATCTAGCATCATGCCAAGGACTAGTAAGAAAAGAGTCAGTACCAGCAGGAAGGTTGTTGGACTACTAATGGTTTGGCTGATGGTTTTAAACAGCTGCTGAGGGATTTCAGCGTCGATCATGATGTTAGTTGAGGCGAGTGAGACGGCCAAAATAATCATAATCCCTCCGACCAAAACCATCGACTGGCGCATCACCGCGGGCAGCGCTCGCAGGCTAATTTCTCGGCGTAGTGCAACAGTCACCAAGAAAACATACAACGCCGCCATCGCGGCTGCTTCAGAGACCGCAAAGAAGCCGCTATATATGCCGCCAAGAACAACAGCAGGGAGCGGCAGTTCAGACCATGCGTCGCGCAGCGCGCTTAAACCTTCTTTCAGGTCGAACTCCTTCTTCTCGCGAGCAATATGGCGATTTGTCCATGCGCTGTATGCGCCTAGCGCAACCATCATTAACAGGCCGGGGATAATCCCAGCAATAAACAGGTCATCAATCGACACCGGCGTGTCTAGGTTCATCTGCTGGGCGATAACGCCATACAGAATCAGCGGAAGCGACGGGGCAAACAGTAGGCCCAGGCTTCCGGAGGTGGTGATTAGGCCAAGGTTAAAACGCTCGGAATAACCGGCTTCTTTCATCGCTGGATAAAGCAGTGCTCCGAGGGCGACAATGGTTACGCCCGAAGCGCCGGTAAATGCGGTAAAAAACGCACAGGTAGCAATCGCTACCATTGCTAGGCCGCCGGGTAGCCAGCCCAACCACGCGTCGCTCAGCCGGACAAGGCGCTTAGGCGCTCCGCTTTCACCCAGCATGTAGCCTGCGAAGGTGAACATTGGGATCGCGACCAGCACCGGCATCTCGGCGACACGGTAAATTTCAATCGCGATTGCTGACAGGTCGATTTCTTGACCGTGGTAGCCCCAAAGAGCGCTGGCTGCGATTACGCAAAATAGCGGGGCGCCTAATAGCGCCAGCATCACTAAGAAAACAGGAAGTAGCGCCGTCATTACGAGAGATCCTCTGAAGCGGCTTCTGTCGGTTCAATCGGCGTACTCGCCCCGAGTGTCAGCAGCATAAAGCGAAGACTCATAAAGCTAAATGCCCATGGAATAATTAGCTGAGTCACCCAGCTGGGGATGCCGAGAAAGACTTCACTTGGAAAACCAGACTCTTGCCAAACAAATAACCCAGAGTAGTAGGCAACTAGGCCGCAAATAAGGCAGGCGAAAAGGCGCGCGAGCCGGTCGGTTACTTTAGTAATTGCATCGGGTAGGAAGCGCGATAGCACATCGACAGACACGTGCTCATTGCGCCGAGTAGCCGCGAGTGCGCCCAGTAGCGCAAGCCAAAGCACGGCGACGCGAACTGCGGGGTCGAACCATGCAACCCCATAGTCAAAAAAGTTCCGCAGAATAACTTGGCCACTGGCCATGCCGATCATGCTGGTCAGCAACAGCGCCAGTATGGTGTCTTCTAGGCGATGCAGCCAAGTGAGCGCGGAATTTAGCATGGAGAAGACTTAGTTAGTGGCGCGGTAATCGGCGAGCAGTTTCTTAACCTTGGCAAGTCTTGCGTCGGAGAACATTTTCCCGCCCTTTACAGCGTCGGTTGCCAGTTGGCCCAGTGAGCGCCAGCGAGCTTCTTCTTCTGGCTCGGGCTTTACAATTTTTATTCCACTAGCGATAAGTGCCGCGCGCGCCTTGTCTTCGTCAGCCCAGGCGGCAACATCCAGATCAGCAAATTTTTCCCCCAGGACCTGACGGACTATCACCTGATCTGCTGGCAGTACTTTACGCATGGCTTTCTGGCCAACTACCAGCCAACCCGTAAGGTAGTTGATCGGCACATCGGTAACGTGGGTGATTTTAGTGTGCCACTGCAAAGCAATAACGCCTGCGGCAGAGGAACCAATGACGTCAATCAGGCCAGTTTGTAAACCGGTGTAGACGTCACTAATGGGTAGAGATACTGGACTAACGTCAATCAGCTGCAACGCTTTTGATGAGAGCTCGTCGCCTTCTGGAATCCATACTTTATGGTTTTTGAGGCTAGTTGTTTCAGTAATTGGCGAAGAGCTCATTAGATAGGAGAAGCCGCCGCCAGCCATGCCTAGGACGATCATGCCGCTACTTTCTAATTCGGCAAAAATTTCGTCGTCAATTTTTGAGCGAACGTAATTGATCTCGTCAACGTTGTTGAACAAGAAAGGCACACCGTAAAGCTGAGCATCTTTGGAGTAGTTTACCAAAGCAATGCCGGTGACCGCTCCGCCAGCCAGCTGGCCTATACGGATTTTACGCATCACACTTTCGTCGTTGCCCATCACGCCGCCAGGGTAAAACTTAAGCTTTACGCGGCCTTCGGTGAGCTTTTCGATTTCTTCCCCCCCTTTACGCATCGCTGTCATGTAGCTGGTGCCGTCGGGCAACAGGGTGGCGAATTTTAGAGTCGCTGCTAAAGATGGTGCGCTGGCAGTCGCCAAAGCAATGGCGATACTGGCAACAAGGGCACGAGGGAAAAGTTTCATAGTAAAAAAATTCAAATTTGGATGACTAGAAGTAGTCGCTGCCGGAGGCTTTTAGTTCCCTAGCAATTTGCTGGGCGAGGGCATTCATGAGTGTCAGGCCTTCAACGTCGGGGTTTGCTTGAAGAACTTGCTCTACCAGTTGGTCGTGAAGTTCTTGGTCAAACACTAAGCGGCAATATGTCTGGGCAAACAGCGCTTTAGCAACCAAATTCTGGCCGCGTGTTAATTCAATT
>JBLHFB010000129.1:0-5559 GCA_047614865.1 Gammaproteobacteria bacterium
ACGCCCGCTTGAAGCGCCTTGCCCGTAACGCTGGGCAAACCACGGGCGGCGTAGATGCGTGGTTTGAACTGGACAGTCATACACTGGAACTTGGCCGTCATGTGCAGCTTCGTTTACTGCTACCTAGGGTAGATGGCGTGCTTGCGGTAAACACAGACACCCTCTACGGCCTCAATCACATCTTCAAGATCGATGACCAGAACCGGCTTAAACGAATTGAAGTCGAAGTGCTCGGCAACTGGTACGACGGCGACGGCAAGCAAATGATTCTGGTCAAGCCAGAACAGCTTGCCGCTGGCGAGCGCGTGCTTGCGGTGCAATTGCCCAACGCCGCGACCGGCATGCTGGTCATCACTGGCTCTACTGAAGAAGTAATTGACGACAAACCTGCAGACGCGATCGCTGCTAACCCGAGCAGCGCCCAATGAGTGCCGCGATCCAAGAAGGTGGCAATGGCGGGTTAATGAGCACCTTTGTCCGCCACCCAGTGGCGGCCAACCTGCTTATGTTGTGCATGTTTATCGCCGGCCTATGGGGCAGCGTAAACCTCAACGTGCAATTTTTCCCGACGATTGAAACTAACTTTATTGTGGTCTCTACAGTGTGGCGCGGTGCGTCGGCAGAAGACGTTGAAGAGGCCATTTCAACGGTTGTAGAAGAATCGATCGACGGAATTGAAGGAATTGTTAGTCACGACTCCACATCACGAATCGGCTACTCGTTGCTGTTTATCGAGTTTAAGCAAGGCTGGGATATGTCCCAAGCTCAGAACGACATCAACGAAAAATTAGGCGGCATTCGCAACCTGCCAAACAGCGCGGAGACTCCACGCGTCTCACGCATTGCGCCGGGCGAAGACATCGCGAACTTTGTTGTGTCTGGTGACGTTTCTTTAGCCGAGCTGCGCCCCCTAGCAAAGCGTTACGAGCGCGAGTTACGTGAATTGGGTTTTAGTGAAGTCAACGTCACCGGCCTGCCAGAAGACAATATTGATATTGAAATTTCACGTGAACAGCTCGAGGAACTTGGCCTGTCACTGGACCAGATTGGCAACCTCGTTCAAGCCCGCGCCCAAGATTTTCCTGCTGGGTCGGTTGGCGGCTCACTAACCAAACGCCAACTACGTGCGACAGAAAAGCGTGATTCGGTGCTTGGCTTTGCCAACTTGCCGGTGATTTCTCAGGGTGGCGGCCAAATGCTGCGCTTGGGAGATATCGCCACTATTCGTCGCGTAGCCCCAGACGGCTCAGTGCTGGTACATCACCGCGGTAACCCAGCGGTAGAATTTGGCCTACGTCGCGGCGAAAACGAAAACACCCTGGAAGTAGCCGAGACCCTAAACGCGTGGCTTGAAATAACGCGTGGCGATCTACCGCCAAATATCCAGCTAGAGGTTTATGCCGAAAACTGGGTAAACATCAAAGAGCGCCTATCGCTGGTATTACGAAACGGTTTAAGCGGGCTGATCATTATTGTTTTGGTGCTGTTCCTGTTCCTCAATGGACGTGTGGCTTTTTGGGTAATGATGGGCATTCCCACCTCATTCCTTGCCACCTTGGCGCTCATGGAGTTGATGGGCCTTAGCATCAACGTACTCACCACTTTTGCACTGATCATGGCATTGGGGATTATCGTCGATGATGCGATTGTGGTGGGCGAAGACGCGGTTACCCATCTAGAAAAAGGCGAGTCGCCAGTGCTTGCTGCCGAAGGCGGCGCGATGCGGATGTTCTGGCCGGTGGTCTCATCATCGCTAACCACCATCGGTGCGTTTATGCCGCTGCTGATTGTGGGCGGCATCATCGGCCAAGTGATGAGCAACATCCCCAAAGTAATCATCTGTGTAATTATTGCCTCGATAATCGAATGCTTCTTAATTCTTCCCGGCCACCTTCACCACAGTTTTCTTGCGACTAAAGGCCAACGTAGCAAGCTCCGCGAAAAGTTTGATGGCGGCTTCAATCGACTCAAAAACGGCGTCTTCCGCCGCAGCGTAGAATTCTCGATTAAGTACCGCAGTATTGCACTCGCCGGCTTGGCCGGCGTGTTGTTTATTGCCTTATCATTGCTCGGCGGAGGGGTGGTCAAATTCACCTTCTTCCCTTCACCAGAACAAAGCCAGTTAAAGACCAACGTCTCGTTTATTGCCGGAACGCCGCGTGACACCACACGTGAGTTTTTGGAATACGCCGAAGAAAAGCTCTGGGAAGTAAACGACGAACTGGGCGGAAAACTGGTTAAAACCATTGTTCACCGCAGCGGCACAGCACAAATCGCAGGCACGCCATTCTTCCGCGACGGCACTCAATACGGCTACGCCCACGTTGAGCTGTTCCCCTCGGACAGCCGCGAGATCCGCAATGAACAAATCATTCAGCGCTGGCGTGACAAAATTTCGCTGCCATCGGGACTAGAAACGTTCACCATCGGCAGTCCACAGGCAGGCCCACCAGGCCGCGATTTACAGATTGATGTGACCGGCAACAGCATTGACGTGCTCAAACAAGCGGCACTGGAATTGGCCGAAGAGTTCCAACGAATTCCCGGCGTAACCGGCGTGCAAGACAATATGCCGCTAGGCCGTGAGCAAGTAATCTATAAGCTCACGCCAACAGCCCATGCGCTTGGCCTCACCACTAGCGCTATCGGCATACAGTTGCTCAACGCCTTCGACGGCAAGCTGGTGCAGATTTACCAAGAGTACGGCGACGAGGTAGAAGTGCGGGTCAAACTGCCAGAAGCAGAGCGTGACGTTCTCACCAGCCTAGAAAGCATGCCGATCACAACGCCGACTGGCGCCACTGCCCTGCTAGGCAACCTAGTTACCTTTAGCACCGAACGCGGCTTTGATCAGATTCGACATAAGAACAATCTGCTATCGATTGAAACCTCGGCCGACGTCGACAGCACCGTAGCCAACTCCAATGAAATCTACGGTTACCTCCGACGTGACGTGCTTCCAAGGCTAAAAGAGAAATACAACGTTACTTTTAAGTTCTCTGGCACTGCCAAAGAACAGGCCGACACCGCCGAAGATCTAATGCTCGGCGCCCTGCTTGGCCTATCACTGATTTACATCACACTTTGCTGGGTGTTCAAATCGTACGGCTGGCCTTTTGTGGTGATGGCTATCATCCCGTTTGGGCTCACCGGTGCGATATTTGGCCACTACATTGTCGGCATCAACCTAACCATGATGTCGCTGTTTGGCTTCTTTGGCCTAAGTGGAATTGTAGTCAACGACTCGATCATTCTGGTGGTGCTCTACCGAGAGCTAAAAGAAGCAGGAATGACTACCCGTGAAGCATTGATAGAGGCCAGCGTTGGCCGCTTCCGTGCGGTGATCCTTACCTCACTCACCACCGTTGCGGGCCTGCTGCCGATTCTGATGGAAACCTCGGTCAACGCCGCCTTCCTGATTCCTATGGCGACTACCATTGCCTTTGGCCTAGCCTTTGCTACCATCCTCGTTTTATTTATGGTGCCGGTGCTGCTCAGTTATTACGAAGACCTCACTGAGTACTTCAGCAAATCAAATACCGGCCAAGCAGGCAGCCCCGCTGCCTCATCAACCTCACAAGTAATTGCATCATGACATTTGAATACAAAAACAAAACTGCACTCGTAACTGGCGCTTCTTCAGGAATTGGCGAAGCGTTCTGCCGAGAGCTAGCTAAGCGCGGCATGCACCTAATTATCGCTGCTCGCAGCGAAGACCTACTCCACAAACTAGCCGGCGAATTGAGCGAAGCTCACAATATACGTGTTGACGTTTTTGCGGTAGATTTAAGCGATGAAGACGGCATATACAATACAATTGACGCCTGCGTAGAAATGGCCCGCCCCATTGATTTGCTAATTAACAACGCTGGTTTCGGTAATGTCGGCGCCTACGAGAAGCAAGATCAAACCCGCGAACGCGACATGGTAATGGTCAACAGCTTTGCGGTTGCTCAGCTCTGCCACGCCTTTATTCCACCAATGGCAGAACGCGGCTTCGGCGGCGTAATCAACGTTGCCTCAATTGCCGGTTACCAACCGCTGCCGCATCTAGCGACCTACGCAGCCACTAAGGCTTTCGTCAAAAGCTTGAGTAACTCGCTATGGGCGGAATTTAAAGGGCGCGGCGTACACATCATGGAGCTTTCTCCAGGCCCAGTAGCCACCAACTTTGTAAACGCCACCGACAGCAAAGCCATGAATAGCAAGACGACAGCTGGCTTCATGAAAGTGGCCATGACACCAGAGAAGCTTGTCCAAAAAGCCCTCGGCTCCTTCGACGCTGGCAAGCCACGTTGCATACCTGGACAAGCCAATCAGCTAATGACCGCGATGTGTAACCTAGTGCCGGATAGCTTGATTGGTAATGTGGTTGCTTTGGGGATGAAGAAGCTTAAGTAGACGGGTTCGGCAACATTCTGGCCAGCAGACTTTTGATTTACTGAGCCTACTCGCCCGCGAACAAATCAAACTGCTGACGACCTGCATCGGCAGTTTCCAGCCTGAAACCCACACCCAGTAGCCGTAACGCTTGCGGCAATGGTTGGCCTGACGAACGGCCTGCCCGCTTAAAAAGAGCAATGAAGTGCTCTGCTAGGTCTGGCGATTTCCAATCTCGCGCGCCATGTTCGCTTACGGTGGCGGTTTGAAAATCTGACCATTTCAGCTTTAGGTTTATTCCGGCTACTTGGTAGCTCTCGGATATGTTCTCGTAGCGCTTTTTCAGCTCTGCGGTTTGCTTAATTAGCCGCTCAACTAGCTCGGCCTCGTCGGCGGTGTCATTGAGGAAGGTTTGTTCTACGCTAATGGTTTTGCGAATCCGGTTGGGTTTTACTGGGCGGTCGTCGATTCCTCGACAGAGCTGGAATAGCCGTTCGCCGAAGTTGCCGAAGCGTTGGAACAGCTCGTCTACCGTGTATGGCCGCAGGTCTTCACAGGTAGTAACGCCGAAGTCTTCTAGCTTTTTGGCGGTTACGGGGCCGACACCAAATATTTTCTTTACTGGCAGTACGCGAACAAACTCGTCGATTTTGTCGGGCGTGATGACGGTTTGGCCGTTGGGCTTGTTCCAATCAGAGCAGACTTTGGCGACGAATTTGTTGCTGGATATGCCTGCAGAGGCCGTGAGCTGTGTTTCTTGCTGAATTCGCCTGCGTATCTCGGCAGCAATTAGCGTAGCGCTGCCGGCAAACTCTTCACAGTCAGAAACATCTAAATAGGCTTCGTCAAGCGAGAGCGGTTCTACTAAGGGTGTGAACTCATGAAAGATGCTGCGAATAACCTGAGATGCCTCTTTGTATTTGGGCATATTCACAGGCAGCAGGATTAGATCAGGGCAGAGCCTGAGCGCCCTTGAGGTAGGCATAGCGGAGCGAACGCCGAATGTACGAGCTTCGTAGCTAGCGGTGCAGAGCACGCCGCGCTGATTGGCGGTGCCACCGACGGCAATTGGCTTGCCGCGTAGCGCAGGATTGTCCCGCGCTTCAACTGCCGCGTAGAAGCAGTCCATGTCGATATGGATTATTTTACGCATTGGATTTCCCACTACACCGGACACCC
>JBLHFB010000130.1:0-5533 GCA_047614865.1 Gammaproteobacteria bacterium
AGCAAGTGGGGCGATATAGCCCTGCCCAACGTGATGACCTTGTTTAAAAATACGCCGATCGAGCAGGCTCTTAACAAAATGGTCGATAAAGCTGTCAAGCATATTGTTTACGGGGAGTAGACCGAGGTACCGTTCGAGCTGAGGCTCTACTCCCGCAGCTAAGCTAAAACCTCTAGATGTAAACCTAAGCGTTGCATCAAATCAGCAAACCCTGGGAACGAAGTATTTACGTTCTGACAATCGTGGATTTCAATCTCACAAGTCGAGCGAAGTGCTGCAACTGAAAACGACATCGCGATGCGGTGATCAGCGTGCGAGTGCACAACAGCGACCGAGCCGCCAGTCGGCTGGCTTTGGCCGACAATACGCATTCCGTCGTCCAACACTTCGCACTCAACGCCCATCGCTTGTAAGCCATCTGCCATTACTTGAATACGGTCGCTTTCTTTTACACGTAACTCACGTGCACCGGTCAGCAAGGTTTCACCTTCGGCAAACGCTGCAGCAATAAACAGCACAGGGAATTCGTCAATCGCTAGCGGCACAAGCGCTTCAGGAATACGAATTCCTTTTAATGGAGCGTACTTCACTCTCAAATCTGCCACCGGCTCGCCGCCTGCCATTCGCGAATTCTCTTCGCTGATATCGGCGCCCATCAACCGCAAGATGTCGATCACGCCAGTGCGTGTTGGGTTGATACCCACATTACGCAGCAGCAATTCTGAGCCTGGGCGAATTGATGCAGCAACTAACAGGAACGCTGCTGATGAAATATCACCCGGCACTTCAATATCAGTTGCCACTAACTTGCCACCGCCGATAAGGCGGACGTCTTGATCTGCACACTCTATCGCGTAGCCGAAAGCTTTAAGCATTCGCTCGCTATGATCGCGGCTAATACCCGGCTCTGTTACACAGGTTTCGCCATCGGCATACAAACCGGCAAGCAATAGACACGATTTGATCTGAGCGCTAGCAACCGGCGAGGTGTAATGAATTCCCTCCATTGGCGCACCACCTATTATTTTAAGTGGCGCGGTGCCATCTTCTTCAGTGGTAATTGTGGCGCCCATTTCGGCAAGCGGGCCGGTTACCCGCTTCATTGGGCGGCTCTGTAATGAATGATCACCGGTTAAAACGCAGTCGAAATTTTGTGCTGCCAGTAGACCGCTCATCAAACGCATTGATGTACCGGAGTTACCTAGATCTAGCTCGCCTTGTGGCGCTTTCAAACCGCGCATTCCAACGCCGTTGATGGTCAGCTTGCCGTCAACAGGGTCAGTAATTTCAACACCCATCGCACGAAAGGCTTTCAGCGTGGCTAAACAGTCTTCGCCGGTTAGAAAGCCAGACACGTTAGTAACGCCATCGGCTAAGGCGCCAAACATAATTGAGCGGTGAGAAACCGACTTGTCACCGGGTACCAAAGCGTCACCGCGGAGCGAATTTTGCTCTGTGCAATTCGGTAATTTGAAAATCAGGTCGGACATGACTATTTCACAATATCAGTGTGTTTAAAAACGGCGGGCAATTTCCCAGCGGCGGCTTCTCGCGAATCGCGAGCAAAGGTAAAACGCTTTTCCAAGCCAGCCCCATCGGATTCTGCGATTAACTCGCGTAATTCTGCAAGCTCTGAAGTAAATTTGTCGAGTACGTCGAGCAAAGCATCGCGATTACTCAAGCAGATGTCGCGCCACATTACGGGGTCGCTAGATGCGATTCGAGTGAAGTCACGAAAGCCGCCAGCAGCATAGGAAAAAATCTCGCGACGCTCTTCCATTTGGGCGAGCGTATCCACTAATCCATAAGCCAACACATGGGGCAAATGCGACGTAGCAGCAAGCACTTCATCATGATGCTCAACACCCATTTGGGTTACGTTAGCCCCCGCCAGTTCCCACATTGCGGTGACTACTGCGAGCGCTCCGGGACTGGTTTTCTCAGTGGGAGTTAAGATCACCCGATGATGGTCGTATAAGGTTGCCAGTGAGGCTTCGACACCGCTCTTCTCACGTCCCGCAATAGGATGCCCAGGAACAAACTGTTCGGCGATATGGCTGCCGTAAGTCGCAGCCACACGCTCGACGGCAGCAACCACGCCACCTTTAGAACTGCCAACGTCAGTAATCACGGTATTCGCATCTACAACCGACGCAACTACCGCGAGACTGTCTTCAAAGGAACCAACAGGAGTAGCGATGACGACAACATCTGCCCCTCGCACCGCATCCGCAGGGTTTAGGCAGTACTCGTCGATTACGCCGAGCTCTACCGCCCTTTCAAGGCGATCGACATTGCGTCCAGCACCCACCACTAGCATTTCAGGTCGAACCCGACGTAGCGCCATGGCCAGTGAGCCGCCAATAAGGCCAACTCCCACGATACATAATTTATTAATCGGCATGATTTTCCGTAACTATGTGCTGGTTCTGCGGTGAACAATCGCGCCGCGGCTAATGCGGAGGGCTATCTAGAACTCTACTAGAGTACCGCTGCGGGATAAGATCCCAAGACTTTAAATAGCGTAGCACTATCTTTAACGCTTTCTAACGCAGTGCGTACCTTAGGGTCGTCAACGTGGCCTTGGATATCGATGAAGAACACGTAATCCCACGCTTCCTTTCGACTAGGGCGGGATTCGATACGAGTCATGCTGACGCCGTGGGTAGAAAACGGTTCAATCAAATCCTGTAGCATCCCTGCCTTGTTGGGCGCTGCAGCAACAATTGAGGTCATATCGCTGCCCAGCTTGTCGCCAGATTGCGGCACAACTTGACGACCAATGACGAGGAACCGGGTGGTGTTATCGGGCTCATCTTCAATATTGCTAGCAACAATCGTCAAGCCGTAAATATGTCCTGCACCTTCACTCGCGATAGCCGCACAATTGTCTTTATCAGCTGCACGGATCGCGCCTTCGGCATTGCTGCCAACCGCAATTCGTTCTACGCCAGGCATATTCATATCTAGCCATTTACGGCACTGCGCGAGCGCCTGACCGTGAGCATAGATGGCCTGAATATCAGCTTTGTTTTTACAACGACTCAGTAGTTGGTGATGAACTCGCAAGCTAACTTCACCGCAGATTTTTAACGATGAATGCAAAAACTCATCCAAGGTGTGGTTAATCACTCCCTCGGTTGAATTTTCAATGGGCACAACACCGTAGTTAGCTGCACCGGAATCAACTTCGCGGAACACTTCATCAATCGCAGCCTGCGGCTTCGTATCAACAAAGTGGCCGAAATGCTTATACGCGGCAGCTTCGGTAAATGTACCAGCTGGGCCTAAGTAGGCAACCTTCAGTGGCCCTTCTAGAGCAAGGCAAGCGGAAATAATCTCGCGAAATAATCGCGCTACCGTTTCACCACTTAGCGGGCCGGGGTTTGTCTCTTGAACAAGACGTAGTATCTGTGCTTCGCGAGCGGGACGATAGAAATCATCGTGCTCCTGCTCTTCAGGATCAGTTGAGCCCGACTTAATCTCCGCAACCCGCAACGCACAGCGTGCTCGAGCGGAGATCAATTCCAGCATCTGACGATCTATCGAATCAATTTCGTCACGAACCGTGCCTAACTTAACCGCCGTGTCACTCGCTGACATAATCTGACCCTAGCTACTGTTTTTAACTAGTCTAGAACGCGAACTTTAAGTACGCCTTCAATTCCAGCTATCTCAGCAATGATTTCTGGACTAGGTGCTGGCTCAACGTCAACAATGCTGTACGCGACTTCGCCACGTGACTTGTTCAATAAATCGATAATATTGATGCCATGCTTAGCAAGGTCAGTAGAAACCTGACCAATCATGTTGGGTACGTTAGCATTAGCGATAGTAATTCGTGTTCCCGATGCACGCGGCATAACCGCTTCTGGGAAATTAACTGAGTTAACGATGTTGCCGTCGTCCAAGAAGCCGCGAAGCTGGTCAGCAACCATAATTGCACAGTTGTCTTCTGCTTCAGCAGTTGAGGCGCCCAAGTGAGGAAGAGCAATCACTTTGCCGTGGTTTCTGATCGCGTTGGTTGGGAAGTCGCATACATATGCAGACAATTTGCCTGCGTCTAGCGCAGCGATTGTCGCGTCAGTATCAACGATTCCATCACGTGAGAAGTTAAGCACCACGGCGCCGTCGTTCATCAAGTTAATACGTTCAGCGTTAATCAAACCACGAGTTTGATCAATCAGTGGAACGTGAACCGTAACAAAATCACAACGTGACATTAGGTCGTCTACGCTAACTGCTTTCTGAACGCCTGAAGAGAGCTGCCATGCATTGGTAACCGAAAGCGCAGGATCAAAACCAACAACATTCATGCCTAATTTTAGTGCAGCGTTTGCTACGCGGTAACCAATCGCACCCAGACCAATGACGCCCAGAGTGCGGCCCGGCAACTCGTAGCCAACGTATTTTTTCTTACCTGCTTCAACTGCTTTTGCTACTTCAGCATCGTCACCTTCTAGCTGGCGAGTGTATTCCCAAGCTTGAGGAATGTTACGAGCCGCCATCAATAGACCCGCAAGGACCAACTCTTTTACTGCGTTGGCGTTAGCGCCCGGAGCGTTAAATACTGGCACACCCAATGCTGACATTTTTTCGACAGGAATGTTATTTACGCCAGCGCCAGCACGGCCAACTGCTTGAAGGCTTACAGGCAACTCCATGTCGTGCATTTTGAACGAGCGAAGCATGATCGCGTCAGGACGGACGATCTCAGAAGCAACTTCGTAGCTATTACGTGGAAAGCGATCAAGGCCAACAGGAGAAATGTTGTTTAGGGTAAGAATCTTATGCATGAGGGGGTTCTACTCGAAAGTTGAAACAAGGCCCCGCCTAAGCGGAGCGTTTGAATAGGTTTAAGGCTTAAGCGTTGCGGGCTTCAAATTCAGCCATGAAGGCGATCAGTGCATCCACACCCGATTCAGGCATCGCGTTGTAAATGCTGGCACGCATGCCACCAATCGAACGGTGCCCTTTAAGGGTTACGAGACCGGCTTCTTTAGCTTCGGCCAAGAATGCCGCTTCTAGATCTGCGTTTGCCAAGGTGAAGGGCACGTTCATTGAGCTACGACTTGGGACGTCGACTGGGTTGGCGTAAAAGCTTGAAGCATCAATTGCCGCGTAAAGCTTGCTTGCCTTGCGTGCGTTGATTGCTGCGTAAGCTTCAACGCCACCGTTGGCGAGCATCAGTTTGAATACCAAACCGCAGATGTACCATGTGTAGCATGACGGTGTGTTCAGCATCGAATCGTTAGCCGCTTGCTGTTCCCAGTTCATCACCATCGGCGTGATGTCAGCCGCCTTGCCTAGCAAATCGTCACGGACGATAACGATCGTGACTCCAGATGGACCAATGTTCTTTTGAGCGCCAGCGTAAATTACGCCGTACTTAGATACGTCGATTGGAGCAGACATGATAGTTGACGATAAGTCAGCAACAATCGGCACATTCACGTCAGGGAGAAATGGGAACTCAACACCCTCGATGGTTTCGTTTGGTGTGATGTGAAGGTAGTCAGCATCGTCGCTTAGC
>JBLHFB010000131.1:0-5520 GCA_047614865.1 Gammaproteobacteria bacterium
CGAGCGCGACAATTCCAACGTTCACCGCGGCGTGCACACGCTAAGTGAGCGGGCGACTGAGGGCTATGAAGGTGCTCGGAAAAAGGTTGCTGAATTTTTGGGTGCAGCGTCAGAGAAAGAAATTATCTTTACTCGCGGAACTACTGAGGCAATTAACTTGGTAGCCCAAGCTTATGCTCGGCCGCTGCTAAAAGCGGGTGACGAAGTTCTCATCACCCACATGGAGCACCACTCCAATATCGTTCCGTGGCAGATGGTTTGTCGGCAAACTGGAGCAACCTTGAAAGTGGCTCCGATTAACGACGATGCCGAACTGATTGTTGACGAATTTGAGAAGCTTCTAAGTCCTGCTACCAAGGTCGTCGCGTTTGGGCACGTATCCAATGCTTTAGGGTCGGTCAACCCCGTTAAAAGGTTAGCCTCTCTGGCTAAAGCTGTTGGAGCGGTCGTGTTAGTAGACGGCGCTCAAGCAACCCCCCACTGCGCCGTGGATGTGGTGGATATGGGCGTTGATTTCTATGCCTTTTCTGGCCACAAAGTATACGGCCCAACCGGCATCGGCGCTTTGTATGGCCGGGCTGAACTGCTAGAGGCGATGGAGCCTTGGCAGGGTGGTGGCGAAATGATCAAAGTCGTTCGCCTTGATGAGTCTGAATTCAACAGCATTCCGCATAAATTCGAAGCCGGTACGCCAAATATCTCAGGGGCGATCGGCATGGGCGCAGCGATCGATTTTATCGACGATGTTGGCGTAGAAAACATTAGCGCTTGGGAGAGCGAATTGCTTGCCTATGCCACTCAGCAAATTTTAACGATTCCAGGCGTAACTATTGTTGGTACAGCCGCCGACAAGGCCGGGATTCTATCGTTCAAAATGGATGGTGTTCATGCAGCCGACTTGGGTACGATCATGGACCGTTTCGGAGTGGCGATTAGAGCGGGGCACCATTGTGCAATGCCTGCAATGGAACGCTTTGGTCTGCAAGCAACCACGAGAGCCTCGTTTGCCTGCTACAACACCCTGGCTGATGTTGACTCCTTTATCGCGGCTTTGAAGAAAGCCCGAGATTTTTTGGTATAAAAAAATGACAGAACGTGTAATTACTGAAGGCCCAGATCCCGAGCAGCATAAGATTGATATGCACGAGGAAATCGTAGCGGCACTTCGCATGGTTTTTGATCCCGAGATTCCCGTAAACGTTTACGACTTGGGTTTGATCTATACAATCGATATCGACGACTTCGGCAACGTAGCCTGCGATATGACATTGACAGCCCCTGGCTGTCCGGTTGCTCAAACCTTCCCTGATATTATTCGCGGTGCTATTGAGTCGGTTGATGCGGTCAATGAAGCGACCGTCGATGTGGTTTGGGATCCGCCTTGGACTCAAGACACTATGTCGGATGCCGCTAAGCTCCAGTTGGGACTTTTATAGTGAGTTGGTTTGGTGTTGATCAGGCCTCCTCATTTAAAGATGGCGAGCGCAGGACGATTGACATTGATGGGGTAAACGTCCTGATAGTTAACTTGGGCGGCGAGTATTTCGCAGTCGAAGATTTGTGCAGTCACGAAGCCTACGCTTTGTCTGGCGGTACGATCGAGGGCGGCGAAATAGTTTGCCCGTTTCACGGTGCAAAATTCTGTTTGAAATCAGGATCCGCGACAGCCGCGCCGGCATACGAGTCCATAGAAAGCTTCCCTGTGAAGGTCGAAGACGGGGTCGTTTTTGTTAGGGACCACCGCTGGGACTAACTGCATCGAGTGCTGCGCAAAAGCTATACAAATAGTCTGATTTGAACGTTGCCTTACGATCGTTACGGTACATAAAATTTTACGTCCAATGCCTAACGTCGAATCTCGCCTTTCAAGATGCCGACACGGGAATTGGCGATTCGCCGGGGTGAATCCCCCGAGCTTGCTCTGATAGAAATCACCTCGCAATCTCAGTTTATTGCCTTGGTCCCCGGTTTCTCCAATCAACGGTGTGCCAACCGTTTTCCACCCCAAAACCTCTGTTGTCGGGGGTGACGACATAATGGCATCTGATGCATCGCTGGGAGACTGGACTACTGTCCAGTCATTAGACTCTGGGGTGAGCTGTCAACTTCACCAGACGGAGAGGGTTTCACCTACTTTGAGCTTCGTTCCAAGGTGCCCTGCGATACAGCAGCTAGACATAGTTGATGTAGCGGTGCTAAATGCGAGTTAACTTAGCGGTAATACTGACCCTGTCGACAACACCGACGTCGATAGTGATAGCGATTTGGAACAAAACTGTTTGTTTGCTACTCAAACAGCAACGGTGTGGCTCCGCGTGCAAATTGAATCGCTGGCCGTGTGTGTTTCGTGGTTTTGGATTAAAGAAGTTTATTAAGGGTTGTTTGTAGAATGAAAAATTTTCTTTCACTACACCGTTTGTTCTTCCTAGCGTTGATCGCTATATCGGCTTCGTTTGCTGCTCAAGCAGAAGTCACCAGCAAGCTAGAAGCGTATGTGGTTTATGAAGTGGCCGATGGCCAAGAACGCTTTAAGCGGTCAGACTCGGGAGAGCCTGGTGACACTATTGAGTACCGTATTTCGTATTCAAACAACGGCGAGAAATCAGTTAGTGATCTTGCCGCTACCGGCATGGTGCCATTCAATACAGAATACGTAGGTGAAAGCGACACGACTAAAGTTCGCAGCGATTTTAGAGTGAGTATTGATGGCGGCCTGACATGGGATGAAGAACCTGTTGTAAGGGTTCGGACACTGCCAGTCAGCCGTTCTGAAGAGGTAACAATTCCTCCTTCTGACTACACCCACGTGCGATGGCATGCAAACGAGCGTCTAGGCGCTAATGAAATACAAGAGTTCAGCTATCGCGTTCGCGTGCAGTAGCCAACTCACAGATTCCTGCTCATGTCGCGTCCTGAAATACGTTGACGTTTTTTACTAAGGCCAGTTGCGAGAGCAGCTGGCTTTTTTGTGCACCTCATCTGGTGTTTTCGTTCCTAGTCTGAGATTCGGCCGGTATCGATTGTAGGTGTCGGCTGATTCTTCAGCCCCTGGAGACGAACGTAAATTCCGAGGCTTGTCAGAAGACGCCGAACCAATTCGTCCTACGATCGACGGCCCTCAGGAGTAGCCTCAGGGCGAACTCTTCTATCCACAAAAAACCTATCTGTGAGCTGCCGGAACCAGCGCCGAAATTTGAAACATGTCACAGATTGAGATTACTATTACCGCGCGCTAAATGAGGGAGAACGCAATGAAAAATATGGCAGTAGGCTTTGCCGCATTGCTGATGTTGGCGGTTAACGGCGCAATTTTCGCCGAAGACATTACAGGCCGCTGGCTCACAGAAAGCAAGGATGCCTACGTCGAGATCAAGGCGCATGGAAATATCTTCACAGGGACGATTGTCGGCTCTCCAGACGGTGCGAAAAGCGAGCGTGCCAATACTGATTCAAACAATCCGGATGAATCGCTTAGACGTCGCCCTTTAGTAGGCCTACCGATTTTGACTGATTTGAAGAGAATGAAATCTAATCTGTGGGAGGGGGGAGCCATATACGACCCCAATAAAAGTGAGAGCTATGACTGTAAAGTTTGGCTTGAGGATGGTGTGCTAATGCTTCGCGGCTACAAAGGTATGTTTTACCGGACTTCCGAATGGATAAGGGTAGCGACAGCGCTATAGATTCCCGTCGAAAAAAAGGCCCGCATAGCGGACCTTTTTTTGCAGTGTCGAGAGTAGTTACTCTACTGTTTGTCCTGCTAGGTGCAACCAGGTCTCAACTACCGTGTCAGGGTTCAGAGACATACTCTCAATCCCTTCGTCGAGCAGCCACTTCGCTAGGTCGGGGTGGTCAGAAGGGCCCTGACCACAGATGCCAACGTACTTGTTGGCCTTGCGACACGCGGCAATTGCCATGTGTAGCATCTTCTTAACCGCCGGATCCCGCTCGTCGAACAGGTGTGCAATCAAACCGGAATCGCGGTCAAGACCTAGGCAGAGCTGGGTCATATCATTTGACCCGATTGAGAAGCCGTCAAAGAACTCCAAGAACTCGTCAGCCATCACGGCGTTCGACGGAAGCTCGCACATCATAATAAGTTTGAGCCCATTCTCGCCGCGCGTTAAGCCGTTCTCGGCAAGCAACTGGGTTACTTGTTCGGCTTCGCCAAGGGTACGTACAAACGGAATCATAACTTGTACGTTGGTTAGCCCCATGTCGTTACGAACACGTTTCAACGCTTCGCATTCCATCTCGAAACACTTACGGAAGTTGTCCGAAATGTACCGCGAGGTTCCGCGGTAGCCGATCATTGGGTTTTCTTCATGAGGCTCGTAGTTCGGGCCGCCAATCAGATTTTCGTATTCGTTTGATTTAAAATCAGACATACGAACAATCACTGGCTCCGGATGGAACGCTGCCGCAATCGTTGAAACACCTTCACGAAGTCGTTCGATATAGAACTCGACAGGATCAGAGTAGCCCGCCATTTTCTCGCGAATACGCGCTTGTAGTGCTGGCGCTTGCTGATCAAACTCAAGCAGCGCCTTAGGATGCACGCCAATCATACGGTTAATGATGAACTCTAGACGAGCTAGTCCTACGCCTTTATGCGGCAGGCTGGCAAAGTCGAATGCACGGTCGGGATTGCCGACGTTCATCATGATTTTGACCGGAATTTCTGGAAGCTTATCGAGCTCGATTTTTTGAAGTTCAAAATCAATTATCTGATTGTAGATAAAGCCAGTATCGCCTTCAGCGCAGGTAACCGTAACTTCAGCTCCGTCTGCAATGCTGGTAGTCGCGTTTCCACAGCCAACAACAGCAGGGATTCCTAGCTCACGAGCGATAATCGCTGCGTGACAGGTGCGTCCGCCGCGGTTGGTTACGATTGCAGAGGCGCGCTTCATGATCGGCTCCCAATCGGGGTCGGTCATGTCGGTTACAAGTACGTCGCCTTTCTGAATTTTGTCCATTTCAGACAAGTCAGTAAGCACTCGTACAACACCACTGCCGATTTTTTGCCCGATTGAGCGTCCTTCAACGATCACGTCTGCATTGTGGTCGGCAAGTTTGTAACGTTCCAACACTTGGCCGCCAGTCTGGCTTTGAACGGTTTCCGGGCGAGCTTGAACAATATAAAGCTTGCCGTCGGTTCCGTCTTTAGCCCACTCGATGTCCATCGCGCGACCGTAGTGCTTCTCAATGATCAGTGCTTGGCGAGCTAGCTCTTCAACTTCTGCATCGGTAATTGAGAATCGGTTGCGTTCGTCTTCCGGCGTATCGTTGGTGATTACTGATTTACCGGCAGCGGCTTCGGTGCTGAACACCATCTTCAGCGCTTTCGAGCCAAGATTGCGACGTAAGACTGCTGGGCGGCCAGCTTCTAGGGTTGGTTTGTGAACGTAGAACTCGTCTGGGTTCACAGCGCCTTGCACAACCATTTCGCCTAGGCCAACTGATGAGGTAATGAATACCACGTCGCGGAAACCTGACTCGGTATCGAGGGTAAACAAAACA
>JBLHFB010000132.1:0-5484 GCA_047614865.1 Gammaproteobacteria bacterium
TTAGCTGCAGCTAGTTAGAAAAACGCCGTGCTAACCTGAAGCCCAATACTGCTCGCATCCACTTCGTCGCCATTAATGCCGATATCTAAGTTGGTATAGCTGAGGGTAAAGAAGCTGTAGCCAATTCCTACAGCAAACCCTAGCGAATCATCAAATGTAACGTCTTGGAAAAAGCCGTCGCCCTCTAGCTTGGTGTTCATTTGGTAGGTGAGGCCGCCGCTGACATGCCAATTACCCTCAAGCTTTTGGCTAAGCGACAGATTGAGCGGGACTGAACTAGTACCCACGTCTGAATTGTCGGCCGAGGTACTGTGAAATTTGTAGCCTATGGTTCCCATTAGCATTGACTGATCAGCGTTGAACTTTTGGTGGAAACCAGCGTGAATCGATAACCCGTCTCCCGCTTTAATGGTTTGATTTTCGCCGCCGGCGAACGCGACTGTGGCTAGATCATCGCCGCCGAACTCGGCAGCGCCTTCAACCAGCAATTCAGTTTCCCGCTATGGGTATAGAGTGCTGGCTAGTGCCTGTAATTGGGTGGTAAGCATGTGCAGAGCTACTTAGGATTAGAGCGCCCCAGCAGAAATAGGGAGTAGTTGCTTTACTCATTTTAAGGTCCTTTTTGAGGATTGAAAGTGTGCGTCAGAAGTCGCTTGCTCGATCTGTAGGAGTCACAGTAATCCCGCCAAGTTCCTCGGTCGAGTTTAAAACGATGAGCCAGGATGGCTTAGAAAGTCCTCTTCTTCGCGGGTAGATGTGCGTCGCAATATAGGGTTTCGATGAGGATGGCGGCCGAAGCGATCAATGATTTCCTTGTGCTTTAATTTAAAGTTGAGATTGTCGGAATTGCCAATTTCAGTAAATGCAGTCACAGCTTGCGGGTGAATACTTCGCGACTCACTGTGCATATAAGGCATTGTAGTAAAAGCAGCCCGGCTGCTCAGCAGCGCTCGGTGGTCTCCTAGTGCTATTGCATGTTGTGATAGCGTTAGCGCCATTGGGTCTTGTGCCAAGGCAGCAGCTGTGTTTCTGAATATATTTCTAGAAAATTGGCCCAAGACGATGATCTCAGCCAGCCGACCATCGGCTGTCTCTCGCCACTCGGCGCATTCACCTGCGGCTACAGAGGCTAACAAGCCGCCAAACAGGCTCTGTAATTTTTGATCCAGAGATTTACTCTTTACCCACTAATCTTTGTGGGTTAATTCTTCAAACTAGAAACGAATAACGTCCGTGTAGTCGCTCATACCGGCCCCATCTTTTTTACTCCGTAGTAAAATGATACAGCCCTCTAAGCTAGTCTTTGGCTTGCCTATTATTATGACCTTCAGCACTAAACGCTAATCCCAAGTGCCTATGAAGGTAAGTCGACTCACTGATTTGTCAGTGGCAAAAGCGACTCTCGTGGGACGTTCTTGGGGTTTTCATATCAAACCACTATGTTGCGCCGCCGGCGAAAGGCATACACTAAGAAGAAGAGGCATTTGATCGGCGCTGATTCAGCGGCTTGATGGTCACTTCGTTAAAGTAGTGAATTTTTCGGCCCGTTGCTTCTCGACAAGTATCTAGTTTTGGCACTTAAATATGTATGCCGCACAATGTTTTACGCGATAGAACGGATGCTGAGATTTGCGAAGTATTTCTGGGCATCTAGAATGAAGCATGGTCTAGCGCTAAGTTTTTGTTGACGAGCCGCTAGCTGCAAATGGAGGTTCACCGTGAGCAAAGAAACCAATATACATCTGCACATTGATCTCGATCCTCAAGAGACCGCTGAATGGGCAGAGGCTATCGATGTTGTCGTTGAGCGCGTCGGGATTGAGCGAGCCCAGTTTCTATTGGAGCGGACTATTACTAGGGCCTACGACGACGGGGTGCACCCATCTGTTGTCGCAACGCCATACGTTAATAGTATCCCGCCTCACGAAGAGCCTGAGTATCCCGGAGATCACGAACTAGAAGCCGCGATTCTAAAAGCATTGCGATGGAATGCTACTGCAATGGTTGTGCGGGCAAACCGTAAACCGGCAGAGCCTGGCGGCCACATTGCCTCATTCCAATCGGCTGCGATCATGTACGAGGTGGGCTACAACCACTTCTGGAAAGGGTTTGATCATCCCAGTGGCAGCGACATGCTGTTCATTCAAGGACACACGTCACCCGGAACCTATGCAAGAGCGTATCTCGAAGGGCGAATTAGTGAAGCCCAGCTAAATAACTTCCGAATTGAAGCGGGCGGCGAGGGTCTGTCGTCGTATCCCCACCCCTATCTAATGCCCGATTTCTGGCAGTTCTCCACCGTATCTATGGGGCTCGGCCCTATCATGGCGATCTATCAGGCACGTTTTCTTAGGTACTTAGCCAATAGAGAGCTAACCCCTATTGCTGAGGAGCACGACCAAGAACGCAAAGTGTGGGCATTCTTGGGGGATGGTGAAATGGATGAGCCTGAGTCGCAAGGGGCAATTGCCTTGGCCGCGCGCGAGAAGCTCGACAATCTTATTTTTGTCGTCAACTGCAATTTGCAGCGCCTAGATGGACCGGTCCGTGGCAACAGCAAAATCATCCAAGAACTGGAAGGCAACTTCCGCGGTGCCGGTTGGAATGTTATCAAGGTGGTTTGGGGCGGTGGCTGGGACCGCTTGCTGGAGAAAGACGAGACTGGCGTGTTGCGCCGGCTGATGATGGAATGTGTAGACGGCGAATACCAAAATTTTAAGCAAAAAGGTGGCGCCTACACCCGCAAGCACTTCTTTGATCGTTACCCTGAAACCAAAGCATTGGTTGAAGACATGACCGACGACCAAATCTATTACGAATTAATGCGTGGCGGCCACGATCCGAAAAAGGTTTATGCCGCGTATCACGCAGCGGTCAATTGCGTCGATACACCAACCGTGATTTTGATGCACACCGTCAAAGGCTACGGTATGGGTGAGGCGGGTGAGGGCATGAATATTAGCCATCAGCAGAAAAAACTAAGCACCGATCAGCTTAGTAAGCTGCGCGCTCGCTTTGATATCGATATTGGCGACAAGGCGTTGGATAACGCGGACTTCTTTAAGCTGGATCCGGATTCGCCTGAACATGAATACCTGCTGAAAAAACGCCAAGACCTCGGGGGCTTTTTGCCTACCCGCCCAACCGATTTTGAACGCCTAGATATCCCTGACCTCAGCATATTTAAGGCGCTACTCGCCGACAGCGGTGACAGAACGGCGTCTACTACTAAGGCGGTGGTGCGAGTGATGGTAGCGATTGGCCGGAACAAACAATTGGGCCCAAGGTTAGTACCTATCGTGCCTGACGAGGCACGGACGTTCGGTATGGAAGGGATGTTTCGCCAAGTTGGCATTTACGCGTCGGAGGGTCAAAAGTACACACCGGCGGATGCCGACGACATCATGCCGTATCACGAATCTAAAAAAGGTCAGTTGCTGCAAGAAGGTATCAACGAAGCAGGAGCGATGTCTTCTTGGATAGCCGCTTCAACCTCGTATGCCAATAACGGTTTGACCATGATTCCGGTCTACATCTACTACTCGATGTTTGGTTTCCAGCGGATAGGCGACTTAGCTTGGGCGGCCGGCGACATGTTGGCTCGAGGGTTCTTAATTGGAGCGACTTCTGGGCGTACCACTCTCAACGGAGAAGGCTTACAGCACCAAGATGGTCACAGTCAGTCGTTTGCCAGCTTTATCCCCAACTGCAAATCCTACGACCCAACCTTTGCTTATGAGGTTGCCGTGATCATGCATGACGGTATGAAGCGGATGTATCAAGACGGCGAAAACATCTATTACTACATCACTACATTAAACGAGAACTACGCCATGCCGGCGATGCCAGAAGGAGCTGAAGAGGGTATCCTTCGGGGTATGCATCGGCTGCCTCCGGCCAATAAGAAGGCGCCGGCTAAAGGTCGTAAAACTCGCCCGACAGTGCAGCTTATGGGTTGCGGTTCGATCCTTAACGAAGTTATTGCCGCCGCTGAATTGCTGCATAACGATTGGGGCGTTGAAGCCGACGTTTGGTCTATCCCAAGCGTTAATGAGCTGGCTCGGGATGGTGCAGCAGTGGAACGCTGGAACCGACTGCACCCTGGCGGCGAACCACGCCAATCTTGGGTGGAGAGCTGCTTGGCTGGTCACTCGGGTCCGGTGATCGCATCAACGGATTATGTTCGCCAATACGCCGATCAAATCCGAGCGTTTGTGCCCAACGCTTTCCATGTGTTGGGCACCGACGGCTACGGACGCTCGGATAGCCGCGAGGCATTGAGGCACCACTTTGAAGTAGATCGATATTACGTGGTGGTAACTGCGTTATCGGCACTGCTTAAACAGGCCAAGGAAAGCTCAGTCGAATCCTCGATTACAGCAAAAATGGTACAAGAGGCGATCGATAAATACGGCATTGATGCGGAAAAAACTAACCCGCTCTACGCTTGATAAGACATTGGAGAACACCGGCATGACAACCGAAATTTTTGTACCTGAGCTCGGCGACACATCGGAGATAGATGTAATTGAAGTGCTTGTCGCGGTGGGTGACGTGATCGCAATCGATGATCCGCTGATTACATTAGAGACTGATAAAGCCAGCATGGATATTCCCGCAACGAAGGCGGGCACCGTGAAGGAGCTGAAGGTTAGCGAAGGCGATAAAGTGACTAGTGGTAGTTTGATTTTGCTAATGGATGTGGACGAAGGTTCCGCCACAGAAGACGCGCCCGATAAAGCCAGTCCGCCAGCTGAGGCGAAGGATTCAGAGCCGGAACCAGATTCGAATTCGGAGCCAGAGCCAGAGCCAGAGCCAGAGCCAGAGAGCAAGCCTGGAGCAACGCATCTGGTTAAGGTGGAAGCGGCGACAGTAAATCACGATGCGTTTATTCGAGTGCATGCCAGTCCATCGGTTCGTCGTATTGCACGTGAACTAGGCGTAGATCTTGCTGGACTAAATGCCACTGGAGCCTATGGGCGAATTACTCAACAGGACCTTCGTGACCATCAAGAGCGTGGCAGCACCGCTGCTAGCGGCATGGGTATCCCTGTAATTAAACAGCCTGACTGGAGCCAGTTCGGTAGCGTCTCTGAGCAATCCATGAGTCGGATTAATCGCCTAGCAGCCAAGCACTTACATGGGGCTTGGTTGAATGTGCCACACGTTACTCAGTTTGACGAAGCGGATATTACCGAGCTGGAAGCTTATCGCCAGAAAACTAAGGCGCGCGCCGTTGCAGAAGGGTATAGCTTCACGCCGTTGGTCTTCATGATGAAGGCCGCGGTGAGCGCTTTGAAAGCCTTTCCTCGCTTTAACTCGGCGCTGTCAGATAACGGCGAAATCTTGATCCAGCGAGATTATTACAACCTAGGAATTGCGGTAGATACGCCTAATGGGCTGGTGGTTCCGGTGGTTCGGAATGTCGACAGCAAAGGCTTGTTGGAGTTGGCTAAAGAACTGTCCGAGCTGAGTGCGCGGGCA
>JBLHFB010000133.1:0-5466 GCA_047614865.1 Gammaproteobacteria bacterium
CCAAGACGACGGCAGCTACATCATCAGCAAGCGAGTAACCCAAACCGAGTTAGCCGACATGGCCTACGGCACACGTCAGCATGTCAACCGAATCATGAAGCAGTGGAACAGCAATGACCTGCTCATGATGAAAGGCAACAACTTGGTCATTCTCGATCGAACAGGACTGTTTGCCGAGGCAAACGAAACCGGCTTCTCTTCTTAAGTAACAAACAGTAGCAAAGCGTCTCGGCCCAGTCATGCAAGTGACATTTATAACCCTCTCCTTATGGAACACTCAAAGCACTCTATCGACTGGTCGATGATCGCCCCAATGAGTTCGTAGTCGGGAGCAGCTCCGCTCAGCGAATGCCGCCAACTGCTGCAAGCTAATTTTTAACAGCCAATTCCGCAGGTTGACAAGAAACCTGTCAGCCCACCAACCGAACAGATCTTATGTATTTCTTAATTTTCCCTCTTGTTATCCTCGCCGCTGTCTACCTGTTACATCGCTATATAGCGGGTGCAAATCTGAGCAAATGGGATACCCCCGTTGAAGAAAACTTTCGTGACGAGCCGGCCTCTGAGATACACCAGGAGTCTGTCGCCAAACTAAAAGTCCGTGACCCCCATGCAGCAGGGCTTTCGCCAAAGCAAATGCTCGACTATATGCGTAAGCTTTACGATGACTCTGGAACCCTATTCCCGATCAGCTCAGAAATTATTGATGTCGTCGACGCTCCAGTTAAAGGCGAATGGATAGTCGCTGCAGGCAGTGATTCGACAAAACGAATGCTCTACGTTCACGGCGGGGCATTCAAATTAGGCAGCCCACGCAGCCACCGTTGTATCGCTGATGCAATGTCCAAGGCCTTAGGCGGCCCAGTGTTTGTCCCAGACTATCGCCTGACTCCAGAAAACCATCGCAACGATTGTGTCACTGACACCCGTGCTTCATACGAATGGATCTGGAACAACGCGCCCAACGAAATCAGTGTCCCCACACATGTATTTGTTGCCGGTGACTCTGCTGGCGGCAACCTAGCACTCGGCCTACTACCGTGGATTCGGGATAACCGTAAACCACCTGTCACAGCCTGCATTGGCCTAAGCCCAGGCCTCGACCTCACTGCGTCGGCCAAAAGCTACAAAGCCAACTTGGACAAAGACACACTGCTTAGGCCGATATTAGAGGTGATTCGCAATATCCCCAATTGGGTACTGCCTTGGGCTGGCTTATTCGACGGAAAAGTTCGGCCTGCAGCGCCGGATATCTCGCCTTTATTCGATCAGTTACACCAGCTTCCGCCCACCTTGCTGCAAGCCAGCACAGCCGAATGTCTAGAAGACGATTCACGCCGCTGGGCAAACAAAGCACGTGCCGCCGGCTCTCCGGTTACCTTGCAGCTGTGGAGCAATATGCTGCATGTATGGCAAACCCTGATTTGCGTCAATGCGCCTGAAGCTATTGAGGCTTTCGAGCAGATCGAACAATTTATCCAAGCCCAGCTCAATAGCGCCGCCGCGAAGAACCATAATTCATGATTCTGGAACACCTAGAAAACTTAAAAAATGGCATGGATCTATCGCAGTGGGACACACCACGCGAGCCAGAATTTCGTAGCGCTCCAGCATCTGAAATTCACAAGGGCGTAGTCGAGTATTACACCCAGATGATCGCCGATACCCGTAAAGGCAAGTTTAGCCTTAAAAAAATGCGGAAGATGACTCTGGACAGCCGCAAGCGCTTAGACGAAAGAGGCTCTAGCGCTAAGATTAATTCGAGAATTGTCGAAGCGATTGATCCTGCAGTACCCGGCGAATGGGTAATCGCACCGGGCGCAGATCCCGACAAAAGAATGCTCTACATACACGGCGGCGCTTTCAGAATGGGCAGCCCGCGCAGCCATAGGGCAATCACCAGCAAAATGTCCGAAATATTGGGCGGCGCGGTATTCGCTGTTGAATATCGCCTAACCCCAGAAAACTCTCGCTTAGCTTGCCTCACTGACGTACGCAATGCCTATGTTTGGTTGATCAGTAACGGCCCTGAAGGTAAGTTGCCAGCCAATCAGCTCTACGTTGCCGGAGACTCGGCAGGCGCAAATTTAACCCTAGGCCTCCTACCGTGGATACGCCTTTGGGGCTACCGCAAGCCCACCGCAGCGGTGGCCATTTCACCGTCTACCGACAGCACTCTGCAAAGCCCTAGTATTCAGGCCAATCTAAAGACAGACGCAATGCTTAAAGGCTTGTTCGGCATCGTTAACAAGGTGCCGAAACCGGTATTCAAACTCATCGGCGTAGTAATGAATCGCACCATTTCATTGGATCCGCGCCTGTCGCCAATCAACTACAGCTTGCATGACCTTCCGCCAACTTTAGTCCACGCCAGTACCGCTGAATGCTTAGAAGACGATGCTCGACGCTGGGTCAACAAAGCCAAAGCAGCCGGGTCGCCTGCCCGCATACAACTATGGGCAAATATGATTCACGTGTGGCATGCCTTCATCTCGCTGGATATGCCCGAATCAATCGATGCGTTTAACGAGATTGAGAAATTTTTCAAGGAAGTGGCTTAGTTCAGTTTGCAGATGAACAATTCGTTTTAATAGATTCAGAGCGCATCGACAGCTAGCAAGGTCGCAGACAGTTGACCTTCTTAACCTTTCAGCCAGTTCAGAACGTAAAACACGCGATTCAGACAGCTTTGTCACGTTTGACCGAGTATTTCGTGGATGCGAAACTGTCAACATCATGACAGTCCTCTTGGTGATAGCTGCGTAGACTAAGCGTTAGTCATCCCCCAACGTGCCTAGCTGGTAACCAGTCTGCTCAGGTCAAAACTAAATAGAACAACAAAACCGGATAAGCCATGAGCGCTGAACAATACGTAAACCGTCGAGACCTTCTATTTTGGTTGTTTGAGTTTCTTGATTCAGAAGCCATCTCTCAGCAAGCACCTTATGAAGGAACTGAGCGTGCCGACATCGAACAGATGATCGACACCGCGATGCAAATGGCGGAAAGCGAATTTGAGCATCTGCCCCACCTTCTAGACGAGCATGAGCCAGAGTTCGACGGCGAGAAAGTTATTCTCACCGACGAGCACGCCAAGGCGATTCGTAGCTATCTCGACAGCGGTTTTGCTTCGGCAGGTCAACCCACCGAATTTGGCGGTATGGGACTACCCAACGTAGTGACCAAATCCCTGAATATTCCTATTGAAGGCATTAGCGGTTCTGCGTTTGGTTACGTGTTTCTCACCAATGCAGCCGCTTACATGCTGTCGATTGTTGGAAGTGAAGAACAAAAAGCTAAATTCCTTCCTGCAATGATCGAAGGCAAATGGTTTGGCACCATGGCGCTTTCTGAGCCACAAGCTGGCTCGTCGCTTGGCGACATTCGTACTAAGGCAGTTCTTCAAGCCGACGGCAGCTATCATCTAACCGGTTCAAAAATGTGGATCTCAGGTGGCGACCACGAGCTGGCTGAGAACATCATTCACATGGTGCTCGCCAAAGTGGTCGGCGAAGACGGCAAAACGGTTCCCGGCAGCAGAGGCATCTCGCTATTCCTAGTGCCCAAATATCACGTTAATGACGACGGCAGCTTAGGAGACCGCAACGGCTTTAAACTGTCTGGCATCAATCACAAGATGGGCAACCGCGGCACCGTAAACACCGTGCCTGTGATGGGATCTGACGAAGGCATTCCGTGCGTCGGCCAAATGCTAGGCAAAGAAGGAAAAGGCCTTGCGGGCATGTTCCATATGATGAACGAAGCGCGTGTAGGTGTTGGCACATCAGCCGCTATCTCCGGCTGGGTTGGCTATCGCTATTCGCTCAATTACGCCAAGGATCGTCCACAAGGACGTTTGCCTAGCGATCCTTCACCTACCTCACCTCAGGTTAATATTGTTGAGCACACCGACGTTCGTCGGATGCTGCTAGAACAAAAATCCTTGAGCGAAGGCGGAATGATGCTTGCTCTATACGGCAGCGAATTGCTCGACCGTATTCGTGTTGCCACTGACAACGACGAAGTGCATCGCCTAGACCAGCTGTTAGCGATCCTAACGCCGATGATTAAGTCATGGCCATCAATCTATGGCCTACACGCCAACTACCTCGCTATTCAAGTCCTAGGCGGCTACGGCTACACCCGCGAATACCCAGTGGAACGAATCTATCGCGACAACCGCCTAAATGAAATCCACGAAGGCACTTCGGGTATTCAAAGCCTCGACCTACTAGGCCGCAAGGTTACTCAGGGCGGCGGCGCTGCATTGAAAATCTTGATTGCCGAAATGTCAGAAACCGCATCGCAAGCAGCAAGACATGATGAAATACGTGAGTTCGCCACTGAGCTAAACAAAGCGATTTCGCGTTTGATTGAAACCACCAAAGTATTGTTGGGCGAAGCAGAGGCTGGCCGCGAAGACCAGTACCTAGCCGATAGCTGGCTTTACATGGATATGGCCGGTAAAACCGTGGTTGCGTGGATGTGGTTGAAAGCGGCGATTGTTTCAGTAAGCAAGCTGGAAGATGCAGCAGAGGTAGACGTTCCGTTTTACAACGGCAAGCTACGTGCCTGCCAGTACTTCTTCCGCCGCGAGCTAAACAAAACAGTCGCCCAAGCACAGTTGCTGCAAGCGTTAGACGATACCTGCCTAGCAACCATGGCAGACGAGTTGTAAGCGCAAGCCGCACTCTTCTGTCGAAAATCAACAATCCGTAACGGCGGCATAGCAACGGCTGAAGGCCAGCTATGTCGCCGTTTTGGTTTTTAGTGCCGCATTTTTTGTCAAACCCTTAAGCGCACTTCAGCTTGTCTCGCTCTACGACTTGGTACTAGACTCAAGTGATGAAATCACAATTCACCCAATCGATTACCCCCAGCGTAAACACCGAGTTAGAACTCGCCATCACTGCTCGTCAGCCTGGCGATCATGCAACCGAGTTTCAGCACCTTGAGAACGCCCATGTTCTTGGCCAGCGATCAACGCGCTTGCATGTCAAAGTGCATTGGCTAATGTTTCTTTGGGGAATTCGCCGAGCGTCGCCGAAAGAAGTCCTCGGGCAACTATTCCGGATGACCGGCGCCGCAACTAAAACAGCGTTTGGCCTAATCCCAGATGGCAACACCGGCGGTGCCAATATCAGCCCCTTCAAGCCTATGCCACTGTCTGCCGAGCATACGGCATTGATTAAAAAGGCTCGCCAGCGCTAACTTCGCAAGATATGGGTGGGTAGCGTGTGCGCTTAACGTCACACTGCACCACCCTAGAGAAACTTTGAGAACCGACCTGGCCATGCAAACCCCTGGCGAGTCGAGCCTGCACTACCAGACAGTTGCCTCAGCAATTACGTTTCGCAGCGAGCACCAACTAGAACAATCCAGCCTCAAACAACTGGCAAACCACGTCGGTATGAGTGAAATCCACTTACAACGAGTTTTCAGCGAGTGGGCTGGCATGTCACCCAA
>JBLHFB010000134.1:0-5445 GCA_047614865.1 Gammaproteobacteria bacterium
ACCACTACTTTCTGACCAACCTTTAACGCAGCACGACGTTCTTTCAGCTGTTCTTTTTCTGCGGCATCGCTACCTTTATCAAACACTAAAGACTCGGCAGATTCCTTTGAGAGAAGCTTCGTCGACTGCTTGGGTATCACTTTATCGTCGGGTTCGCGTTTTATTTGATTCATAAAGCTAGGCGAAACAACTTCAATGCCGGCGCTATGCAGCTCGTCGATCATTTTCTTCCGCAAGTTGGATCGTGCAGTCAGAATTTGATCTATGTCTTCTAGAAAGCCAGCTACTCGATAGCTAATCGAAAAATCGCCTAGCTCCGTAATATGGACAAAGGCTTCACCTAGTTTAGCCTCGGCCGCCGCGCGCTTGAGTAGCTCTTCTACCCGACTGCGCGGGACGTCGTAACCCAGCGAAACCGTCGCCGAAACAATCGTGCCACTGCGGCGCACAACGGTAACGGGGTTGCTAACGAAATACAGGTTGGGAAAGGTGATTAGATCGCGGTCTTCTGTTTGCACTTCGGTATGGAAGAACCCACGTTCGGTAACGCGCCCATACAGTTCGCCAATCCGTACAAAGTCGCCCGGGCGGAAATTATTAACCGAGCGCAGCATGAATCCGGCCATCGCGTTGGACACAAATACGGGTGATGACAGAGCGATAATGGCGGTGAGCAAAACACCGAGCAAGCTCAGAACTTGCCCACGCGTTGCCTCAGATGCCGGCATTGCCAGCGCTAAGCACACAGCGCCCAGCAGCACTGCCATTACGATTCCTACTTGGCCAGTCAGGCGCGCTTCTGGGCCGCGCAGTTCAACTCTGGCCGCTTGTCGGCGATGCAGTATCCATAGGACATTGTGCCTCAAACGAAAAGAGGCAGCTATAAAGCTGCCTCTTTTGTGTGATGTATCCTGGCGCTTAGCGAATGCGCTTCAAGCTTCCGTCGGTAAAGTCGCGGTCTTCTAGACCTTGTCCAAATAGGTAATCAGACCATTCCATAGTGGTAGATTTACCCGTTTGGTGATTCACCATAGTCATCTCATCTGGACGCCAGTATTCGTCTAAATACTCGTTCCAGCCTTCGGTGGTTAGGGTTTTAAGTAGCGACTTTTTACGGTCGTAATATTCAACTTTAACCGGACGATATTCGCCTTGGTCAACCCAAGTTATTTGGCGGGTATAGCCCGAGTTCTCGTCAGTTGGATAGCGTTCAACAACAAAGCATTTCCATGCGCCACAGGCTTCGTCACGTAGGTATTTGTAGGTGTACTTCTCAACTTCTTGAGAGCTTAGATCTTCGTAGGCAAACTCAGAACCCATGAATGGGCCAGACTTATTACGTGAAGCAATCCGTTTTACGCGCTTAACCGCAGGCAGGTATAGCCACTGGTCGTCATCTGCGGTTTTGTGCGAATGCGTTAATAGCGCCGTGCCGCGAATATCTTTTGGCTCGTCAAAAACCACAATGCCTTTGTCGCCATCTGTTTGAATTTCAAGCGCTTTAACCCGCATCCGGCGGACGCTTGTTTGTCCGGCCTTATTTCGCAGCGTCATCACTGCGGTTACGGTGCTGTCACCCCAGCCGATGCCACGAGCATCGCCTTCTTTGGCGATTTCTAGCCCCCTATCTTCTGCTGGCCCTGCGGAAACTGGCGCTGTAGCGGCAAGGGAGATTACGGCGGCTAGCGCGGCGGAAAATGCTAATTTAAACATGGAATGTCCTAAGTTAAAGCGTTGATGCGCTGTGTGATCTGATTATACCCATTTGGTTCCAAGCCACTTTGACCGCTTAGCTATTGATCGCGTGCTGCTGTAGCCACTTGGGCGGAGCCGATGCCCCGCGGGTCGGATGCTGCGGACAATTGCCACTGGCCATCTCGCTTATCGCCAACCACCACATGCATATTGCCGTACGTGGAAGAACGCGGGCTGAGCTGATGTCCCATTCTCTTCAACGACGACTGTTCAGCGGCGCTTAATGCATTGGGTTCGAAGCTGATAGCATCCGGCAAGTACTGATGGTGAAAACGCGGCACAGCAACGATACTCTCGGCACTGCCACCTTCCATAAAATCTAACGCAGCTAGCATCACCATGCTAATAATGCGGCTCCCACCAGGAGTGCCTATCACGGCGAACCGCTGATCACTCTCCACGAAGGTCGGTGACATGCTGGATAGAGGGCGCTTTCCAGGCGCAATCGCATTAGCCTCCGCGCCGACTAAGCCATAGGCGTTTGGCACGCCGGGTTTCTTCGAAAAATCATCCATTTCGTCATTGAGCAACACACCCGTTCCCGGCGGAACAAAGCCTGAACCGAACATAAGGTTGATCGATAACGTCGCTGATACACGATTGCCCTCTTGGTCGACTACCGAAAAGTGCGTGGTGTCCGTGCCCGTGTATTGCTCGGCAATCACGGGGCGAAGGTCACTGCTTTTTGTCGCCTTGCGGGGATTGATACTCTTAGCTAACTCGCTGGTGTAGCGATCACTAATTAACCTAGCAACCGGCACGTTTACAAAATCGGGGTCGCCCATGTATTCGGCCCGATCGCGATAGGCGCGGCGCATTGCTTCGGTAATCAGGTGCTTACGCTGAGCGCTGTCGGCTGGAAGGCCTAGCTTGTCGAGCATGGAAAATATTTCGACCATAACTGCGCCACCCGACGAAGGCGGCGCAGCACTAATAATCCGATAGTCTTTGTAGCGACCGACAACGGGCTTACGAAAGGCAAGCTGGTAGTTTTTCAAATCGTCTAGCGACCAAATTCCCCCTGCTGCTCGTGTGCCCGCCACTAACTTCTCCGCCACTGCACCCTGGTAGAAACCATCGCGGCCATGAGCTGCCATTTGCTTGAGAGTCGAGGCCAGATCCGGCTGGCGGATCAAAGCGTTGGTGGCGGGCAACCTGCCATCACGAAGAAATATGTTTGCTGCAGCTGGCGATGCTTTGATCGCATTGATGCGCCGATCAAGCTTGCCGCGCAGCTTTTCATCAAGCGGGAAGCCCTGCTCTGCATAGCGGATCGCCGGAGCCAGCGTCGTCGCCAACGGCAACTTGCCATAATGCTTAGATAGGTAATCCAACGCTGCTGGCTCACCCGGAATTCCGGCAGCCAATGGACCGTTAAGCGATAAGCCGCCAACCGGCTTGCCTGCCTTGTCCAAGTACATATCGCGATGCGACGCTTGCGGCGCGGTTTCACGACCATCAACCATCAGTTGCTGCCCATCTGACTCGCGGTGCAATAACCAGAAGCCACCGCCACCGAGGCCCGACCCCGAAGGCTCAACCACCGCCAGCGCGGCCGAAACGGCGACCGCCGCATCAAAGGCGTTTCCGCCTTGCGCCAACACCTCTAGACCCGCTTCAGTCGCCAGTGGATGAGCAGATGCAACCGCCACTTGATCGCCAGTCCAGGCATTTACCGGAAGGCTGGCAACAAATAGCAGGCAGGTTGCGAGCTTAGTTTTCAGCGACAAGGAATTCATATTTGGCTTGGAGTTGCTCGGTGGTTTCGGGATGTTTCTCGTCGGGAAGGCAAACATCAATCGGGCAAATGTCGGCACATTGAGGCGTGTCGAAATGGCCGACGCATTCGGTGCAAAGGTCGGGATCAATTTCATAAATCATCTCGCCTTGATAGATCGCCAAATTGGGGCAAACCGGCTCGCAAACGTCGCAGTTGATGCATTCATCGGTGATTTTTAATGCCATGATCTAAGAGAACTTCTCTAAGAGTACGGTGTTGATATCGGGATGAACAAAGGCAGATACGTCGCCACCAAAGGCGGCAATCTCACGCACGAGAGTAGATGAAACGTGAGAAAACTCTGGAGCCGGAGCCATCATGATGGTGTCCACACTATTGGCTAAATGCTTATTCATCTGAGCCATTTGGAATTCGTACTCGAAGTCTTTAACGGAACGCACACCACGCACAATCGCTGAGACTCCATTGGCGGCCATAAACGGCGCGGTCAAGCCTTCGTAAGGCATGACTTCAACATTCGGCAAATCAGCCAGCGAACGCTTGGCAAACTGGACGCGATCTTCCAAGCCAAACAAGGTGTTTTTAGCACTTTTTGCGACCGCAACAATCACCTGATCAAACATCGCGGCAGAACGCCGAATAAGGTCTTCGTGGCCTTTGGTAATCGGATCAAATGTGCCGGTAAACGCTGCTTTTCTCATGGCCTTGCTCGTAACAAAAATATTGGAAGTTGTAACTTAGCTTATCACGCCACGAGCCCAGCAAAGGCGGGCTAGCCGCCGTGGTTGTTGAACTGGAGAACGCGGTAGCTGACCTGCCCAGCGGTTTTCTCTTTCCACAGCGAAAAGCAGCGCGGCAAAGGCGGTAGAGGCCGATCGCTTGGCTGTTCCAAATAGAGATAACCCCCGCCGACCAGCATTTGTCGCTCAGCAACTACTTGCAGCCAGCCCTCAACTCGTTCATCAGAAAATGGCGGGTCGGCGAAGATTAAATCTAGCGGCTCGGCTGCTTGCCAACACCAAGCGTCGCTTTGCTGTGCGGTGGCGACATCTTGAATATCTAAATCGCTGATCAAGCCGGCAATGGTTTGCACGGTTGCTCTGTCGTATTCAACAAACTGAACGCTGGCAGCGCCACGCGACAGCGCTTCAAACCCTAATGCGCCACTGCCGGCAAACAAATCCGCGCAGCGCGCCCCAACCACCACCGATTGAAGCCAATTAAAAACTGTCTCTTTGACTCTATCTGGCGTAGGTCTAATCGCCGGATTTTTAGCGAAACTAAAACGCCGCCCACGCCACTGTCCAGCAATCACTCGAAAACTATTGTTTCCAGCTATCTTAGTTGCGGCTTTGGATGAGGATTTGGGCGGTCTAGAAGGCTTCACAATGTTAGGATAGCGCGGTTTTCCACCCCCTAATTCGGATTTTTAATGTCTAAGCAACGCTTTTTTCTAATTCGCTGGTTCGTCACCCTTTGGCATCGCCTGTTTGGCACCCCGGAGGCACTTGAAGAACCAAGTACCCGAGGGCACATTGACCGCACGGCGAGCGACCCAGCACCAGTCGAAACCGCGACAGAAGCAGTGCCAGAACCGCCAGTAGAGCCAGAACTTAGTTTCCTCCAACGTTTACGCCGTGGCGTGTCGAAAAGCCGCTCTTGGTTGACCGACGGCCTAATGGGTACGGCGATTGACGACGACTTTATTGAAGAACTCGAAACCCGTTTGCTGACTGCCGATATGGGCATGGAAGTCACCACTCAGGTAACCGACAAACTCACGCAAAAGCTCAACCGTCAGCAGCTGCAAGATGAAAGTATCTTGTGGGCGACGGTGAAAGAAGAGCTTGTCGGCATCCTCAAAAACAGCAACAAACCCCTGCAGATTAAAGACTGCGAGCACGACGGCAAGAAAACGCCGTTTGTGATTCTAATGATCGGCATCAATG
>JBLHFB010000135.1:0-5445 GCA_047614865.1 Gammaproteobacteria bacterium
CCCTCACACTAGAATACGAAGAATTTGGCAATCCAGACGATCCAGCGATTGTGCTGATTATGGGGTTGGGTACACAGATGATTGGGTGGAGCGAGCCATTTTGCAATGCCCTAGCAGCACATTCGCTTCGGGTGATCCGTTTTGACAACCGTGACATTGGCCTTTCTGAAAAGCTCGAATCGTTCGGCCCGCCGAAAATTAAATGGCTGGCCTTGCAACGCCAGTTTGGGCTCTTACCTCAAGTGCCCTACTCGCTTTATGACATGGCCCATGACGTTATAGAGCTTCTTGACGCACTCGACATTAAAAAAGCGCATGTGGCTGGAGCATCAATGGGCGGCATGATTGCTCAGATTATCGCCTCAAAGTATCCGGATCGGGTGTTGACCTTAACCTCGATAATGTCGACAACAAACAGCTCCAAACTCAAACGACCCAGCTCTAAAGTATTGGCGAGACTGCTGTTTAAGCCAAAGACCACCGATCTAGAAAAACTACTTCAATACATGGTTGGCAGCCGCAAATTATTCGGAAGCCCAAAATATCCGCGTTCAGACGAACAATGGCGCGAATTGATTCTTGAAGGGATAGACCGTTGTGACTATCCCGAGGGTTATGGTCGCCAACTCGCCGCGGTGATGTCGACGCCATGTCGTCGTCAAGAGATAGCGCTAATAAGCGTTCCGACGCTAGTTATTCATGGAAAGCAGGACTGTCTTGTTCCCGTGTCAGGTGGAGTTGATACCGCTAACAACATTCCCGGCGCTACGCTCGAGATTATCGACGGAATGGGCCATGACTTGCCGCCGGAGTTACAGGGGCGACTAACCCGGTTAATCGGGACGCACGCCAACGCGGCGGAAGCCCAATCAAGTGACTAGGCAGTCAGCTTATATATCGCTCCGCCCAATGCGCCAAGAACAGTAATCACGCCAGCTAGGAATGTAATCAGAAACCCAGGGGCACGCTTGGCGCCGTCTTCTTGCATATATCCCCAAGCGAAAATCTGACGACCAATAATAAACGAGACACCTAACGCCACAGCGGCTTCAATGTGGATATAGTGGGCAAACATCCACATAGCTGGAACGAAGGTCATCATTTGCTCGGTGGTATTGGCTTGAATCCTTACGCGCTTCTCTAGATTAATTTCACCGGTCATCTTCGGCGCTGGAATTTTAGCTTTACCGTGAGCCAGACCTGCTTGGGCGCCAAAAAGCATGTACTGAATGAAAATAAGCAGTGAAACAATTGCCATTAAATCCATTATTTTTTCCTTTTTAATTATTTAGTTAGGAGGGCTTCTTGTCAAAAATTAACAGCGACTCTACTGCAACATCATGGCCCACAATGGGGTCCACCCACATCCCTGTACCAACCCCAAACTCTAGCCGGGAGAGTGTTGCATCGACAGCAAGGCTATTTGAGCCATCGTCCCTTTCGAGCCAATGAAACACCAAATTAAGTGGCCGACTATATTCCTTAATCGTTAACATGCCCTTGGCTACAAAGCTGCCGTCGTTATTAATTGAGAACGAACGGGCGTCGTATCGCGCCAGCGGAAACCGTTCGTAATCAAACCAGTCCTCGCTTGCTAGCGCTTCATCTCGGGTGCTGTCATCGGTAAAAGCGGAGGTTACGTCGACGTCGACGGTGAAACGCGAGCCGGGAAGGTTCTCTGGATCAAAGAGGATCTCGGCGTTAAATTTGTCAAACTTGCCGTGAAATTCAATTCCGTCGTAGGTGGCGACAAATCCAAGACTGCTTTCCCTAGGCCTAGCCACCCACTTGGGCGCCATCTCCACATCAGATGCCTGCTCGGTTGAGCTGGCATCTTCAGATATCTCCGTAGCCACAATTGACTGGTCAGCGGTGGCATTGCCGAAGTCGTTCAATATATGGGAAGCAACAAAGCCGTAAGCCAGAAAAAGTAACGCTGCGGCAGGCTTAGAAAGTGAGATTCGCGGCCAGACGTCGTGAGATCCAGCCCAGCGGTGGACCGCTACAGCAGCTATATGGCCCAGTAGAAGCGCTATTAATACTTTTGATGTCAGGCCGTGAACAGTTGCAGCCAACTCGGCGGTTGCCTTGCTAGGCTCAACAATCGCCGGCAGAGACAATAAACCGAACGCTTGAAAAGGATAGTTGGCAGCAGACTGGATAACCCAGCCTGAGATCGGCATTAGGAAAAGCAGTAAATAAAGCGCCGCATGACCGTAATCAGCTGCCTCAACCGCAAGCTTGGATTCCGACGCCGCGGGAGGAGGCTTATTCAGCAAGCGCCATATCAATCGCAGCATCATCAAACCAAGAATTAGTATTCCAAACGATTTGTGCCAAAAAAAGATCTTCAGTTTATACGGCGAATTGTCGAGATCTTCTGCGTAAAGGCCTGACGCAATCATCCCAAACACCGCAAGAGCTATAAGCCAATGCAAGCAACGAGCAACCCAGTGGTAGCGCTGCAAAACGCTGAGTTGCGTTAGCTTATCATCGGGCATTAGCGCTGGATAGCCTCTACTTCAATGCTTATCTCTACATCGTTGCCAACCATTGGAATGCCGTACTTAACCCCCCATTCAGAGCGTTTGATGACGGTACTGGCCGAAAAGCCAGCCAAAGCCTGCTTTTTGAACGGATGAGTGCCGACTTTATTAAGCTTTACTTCCAATTCAACGGGCTTAGACACGCCTAAAATAGTCAGTACACCTTTGAGATTTCCGTAGTGTTTATTAACACGCGTCATTTGGGTGCTTTTGAAAGTAATTTGTCCATGCTCCGCCACGTCGAAAAAATCACCATCTTTCATATGCGCGTTCCACTTCTCGTGGTTCATTTCTACCGAAGCGGCTTGGATTACCACGTCTACCGACGCACTACCCCAGTCTTCTGGATCAAATTCCACCACGCCATCAAAGTCAGTAAATCGCCCCGTGGAATTTGAAAAGCCAAGGTGGTTCACCTTGAATAGAATCTGTGTGTGGGGCTTTTCCAAATCGTACGTCGCGGCTGGTGCAGTGGCGGTGGTCAACATCGCGATGGCAGAAAAACAAGCTGTTAGAAGGGATTTCATGACGCTCTCCATTTGAGGGTATTAGTTAGACGAATAAATACTGAAGTAAATATCTGGCGACAATGTGACAAAGCAAATCGTCGCTTAGTCCATTAACTACGCTGCTGAACCAGTACCCATGGTCGCGCTACGACACTCCATACGGCGGTATCCGCTTCATACCATGCCGCTGCTATGTCATCGGGAACCGGCAAAACCAACTTATCAGTTAACCAACCTTCAACCAAAGGTTTATCGTCTTTAATAAACGCGGTGGCAACCTCGACCAAATCTAATCGCTCATCGACATACACAGCTTGTCCAGCGGCGAAGAATCGCTCCAGATCACGCCATTGAATTTGGGCAGTTTCGTTGTTTATCACCGCTTGTTGCTCTTCTGTTGTTAATTGCTCTGTCACTACAGCGTCCTGTCACGTAAAATTTGCGGCTCACAGATTGGAGCCAAGATGAGCATTATCCGCAAAGACGACTTAATTGACAGCGTTGCAGACGCACTGCAATTTATTTCCTACTTCCACCCGAAAGATTTTATCGACGCGGTGTATGAGGCGTATCAGAGAGAAGAAAGCAAAGCGGCAAAAGACGCGATGGCTCAAATTCTGATTAACTCGCGGATGTGCGCAGAGGGTAAGCGCCCTATTTGCCAAGATACCGGGATCGTTACCGCGTTCCTCAAGATTGGCATGGACGTGCAATGGGACAGCGACATGAGCGTTTCCGACATGGTTAACGAAGGCGTTCGCCGTGCTTACATGGACCCAGACAACATTCTTCGCGCCTCGATTTTGGCCGACCCAGCTGGTGCACGGAAAAACACCGGCGACAACACCCCCGCCGTAATCCATATGGAAGTGGTTAAAGGCGACACCGTGGACGTGCAACTCGCGGCTAAAGGGGGCGGATCAGAAGCCAAGTCGAAGTTTGTGATGCTTAACCCTTCCGACAGCCTTGTAGACTGGGTGGTTAAAACCGTACCGACGATGGGTGCTGGTTGGTGCCCGCCAGGCATGCTCGGCATTGGCATCGGCGGAACCGCTGAAAAAGCCATGATCATGGCCAAAGAGTCGTTGATGGAGCCAGTTGATATCCACGAACTACGCGAGCGCGGCCCCAAAACTCGTGCCGAAGAGCTACGCATCGAGATTATGGAAAAAGTAAATGATCTCGGTATTGGTGCACAAGGTCTTGGTGGTCTAACTACCGTGCTTGATGTAAAAATCATGGACTACCCTACCCACGCAGCTAACCTACCGGTTGCGATGATTCCAAACTGTGCGGCAACTCGTCACACGCATTTTGAATTAGACGGCTCAGGCCCAAGCTTCCAAACGCCGCCGTCATTAGAAGACTGGCCAACAATCACCGCTGATGCCGGTGCAGCTAACGCCCGCAAAGTAAATCTTGACACCGTCACCAAAGACGACATCGCAGAGTGGCAGCCGGGTGAATCACTGCTTCTAAGCGGCAAGATGCTTACCGGCCGAGATGCAGCGCACAAGAAAATGCAGGACCTCTATCTTTCTGGCGAAGGCATGCCAGAAGGCGTTGATCTAGCCGGTAAATTCATCTACTACGTTGGCCCTGTTGATCCAGTTCGTGAAGAAGTAGTTGGCCCCGCGGGCCCAACCACCGCAACGCGGATGGACAAATTCACCGACTATATTCTGGAAAAAACCGGTCTTATCGGCATGATCGGTAAAGCAGAACGTGGCCCAGCAGGCATCGAAGCGATTAAGAAACATAAGGCGGTTTACTTGATGGCGGTTGGCGGCTCTGCCTACCTTGTGTCAAAAGCGATTGTTGGCTCTCGGGTTGTTGCCTTCCCCGAACTAGGAATGGAAGCAATCTACGAATTTGAAGTGAAAGACATGCCGGTAACCGTTGCGGTCGACACTAAAGGTGAAAGTGTCCACCAAACAGGACCAGCAAAATGGAAAATCAAGATTGAGGCGTTAAAGGCTGAAAAGGCTTAGCTCTCACCAGCCAAAAATTAAAAAGGCGGCACAGCTATGTGCCGCCTTTTTAATGAACTAATCGCGCTGAGCGCGCAGCCACTGCAGCAGGACTAAAGCGCATAAGAGCGCCGGTAGAAAGTGCACAACTCCCATGGTGGTGCCACCGCTCATCAGTGTAAGTCCGGCGCGAAGACTCTGCCCACCGTGAAACAAGCTAAGCACCATCACAACCACGTGCGCCAGTTGAGTATTGTCTCGATAGATCCAGGTCGCTGGGCTCAGCGCTGACAAAGCAAGAATCGCAACACAATAACTGGATAGCCAACGTCGCCCAAGGGGGTCTGGAAGATCGGCAAAACCGACCCCAAAACCAAGACAGGCGACAGCAAACCCGAACTCCAATACAAAATTGGTTAC
>JBLHFB010000136.1:0-5434 GCA_047614865.1 Gammaproteobacteria bacterium
TCAATCTCCGCGACAATCAGCCCTGCGTTATCGCCATAAAACTCATCAATTTCCCAGAGGTGTTCGCCGTGACGAACATGGTGTCGAGTTTTGTCTATCAGTGGGCCTTCGGAAAGATTGGCTAGCATTTCCTCTGCGTCAGAAACGGGCACTGGATACTCGTATTCAGAACGCGAGATGCCAACAGTCGCACTTTTAATATTTATCCATGCCATTGCGCCCGCAATTCTCAAGCGTACTGAACTCTTGGCTTGTGCGACTAGATAGCCCTGAGTCATTCGCTCAGAACGTTCAACTTGTTCGCGCCATTCTTCATTTAATAGCAGGAACTTGTGTTCGATCTCAATGGCCACGTGCATTAAGCCTTTTCGAATAGTGCAATCGATTCAACGTGTGCGGTGTGCGGGAACATATCCATCGCGCCGGCTTGTACGAGCTTGTAGCCATGATCGTTGACCAAAATACCTGCGTCACGAGCAAGAGTGCCTGGGTGGCATGACACGTAGACGATTTTCTCGGGTGATGATGCGGCAATCATTGCCAAAATTTCTGCGGCGCCAGAGCGCGGTGGATCAATCAACACGCGATCAAATTTACGTCCGTACCAAGGCTCATTGGTGCAATCTTCGTAAAGATTGGCGACATAGCCTGTGGTGTTAGTGCAGCCGTTTTGCTTTGCGTTATCTTCACCACGTGCAACAAGCGTTGCATCGCCTTCAACGGTAACGACTTCACCATCGGCGCCGGCTTGTCTTGCCAACGGCACGGTGAAGTTACCTAAACCAGCGAACAGCTCCAATACTTGTTGACCTGGCTGAACGTCCAACATCCCAACCGCACGCTTTACCATTTTCTTGTTCAGCTCAGGATTGACCTGGGTGAAGTCTGATGGGAGGAAGTTCACACGGGTGTCGTAATCTGGCAACTCGTAGTACAGCTGCGTTTTATGATCATCCAAGGGATAAATAGTCTCTGGACCCTTAGGCTGCAGCCAAACAGCGAAGTTTTCCGTTGCGGCGAATTCGCGAAGGATCGCAAGATCTTCTTCTGTTGGCTCATCCATTACGCGGAAAACCAGGCCGACAGCGTTGTCGCCAATCGCCACTTCAATTTGTGGCAGCCTAGTTTTAATCGAAAGCTTCTCAATCATTTCACTGAGCTCGGCCAGCTTAAGGCCAACACTCGACTCAAGCACTTGGCAGCTTTTGATGTCGGCAATATAGGGAGCACGCTTCTCACGGAAACCAACAAGCACCCGGCCTTTCTTCGGTACGTCTTTTACGCCCAGACGAGCCTTACGGCGGTAGTGCCAAGACGGGCCGGTTAAGGGCTCCAGAATTTCTTCTGCAACCACATTGCCAATCCGCTGTAGGTTGTCGACAAGAACCTTTTGCTTGTACTTGATTTGCGAGCTAGCTTCCATGTGCTGGAGGCTACAACCACCGCAGTAACCGAAGTATTCACAACGCGGTTCAACCCGATCGGGTGAGGCTTCTAGCACTTCTACCAGATCGGCTTCGTCATAAGTCTTTCCGTGTTTTACTTGCTGATATTTAACTTTTTCGCCAGTCAGCGCACCGGCGACAAACACGGTTTTCCCTTCCAGGCGAGTAATCCCGTTTCCCTCATGGGTCATATCTTCAATTAGGCCGATTTGCGGTTCGGCAACAATACGGTTGGAGCGACTACGACGACGTGCCATTAACTATTATCCTGAGGTGGAGCAACTTGAGTGAGTTGTTGCCGAATTTGCGCTTCAATTTGACGGCTGCTTTCTAGACTTCGCTGACCACTAACCTGCTGCTGGCGTGTAGCTAGAAATGCAAGCTGCCACGCGCGGATATTGGCATGTTGTTGGGCGAGCTGCCTGCCTGCTTGGTCAGCACTAACGTTGAGCGGCCTGCTGCTCGGGGCTAAGCCATGCAACGTAGCGATGTAGTCGAGCTGCCGCTCATCGCTGTCCGACTGGGTTTGCAAGTAGTCTGGTGCCAAGCTGCGGATAGTGTCGGGCAGCGGAAGCCTAACGCCCAGCAACGCTCGGCGCGCACTTAACAATGGCAATACTTGATCAGCACCATTCCACGCGAATACCGTGATGTTTTCAGGTAGCTTCGACAACTGATGATTTAGGTCGAGCAACAGCTGGCTTTCACCCCCTTCACCGCTAGCCTGTATCACCTTGAGTTCCATTTTGTCGCCATCGAAAACAACTAGGGCGGCGGCGGCAATGTGCTGCAAAAAAAATGGGAGATGAACCGCATCGTCACCAAAGCGGAAACTGCTTTTAGGGTCCCAACCGTGTTGGTGGAATAGAATATGGCTGCTGTCTTCGTCATCCAGCCGTTGGCAGTCGTGAAGACGACGGGCGGCTTGAATGTCAGGGCCAGAGACCAGATGTAGCGCGGCAAATTTCATCGCGCTATTGTCTCATTTTGCTCGGTAACCGCGCTGAATTATTTGTAGAATCTGGCCTACGCGGGGAATACGCCGGTTGAGAGATATCGATCACCGCGATCACAAATAATCGTAACGATAACGGCGTTAGTCAACTCTTTCTCTAGCTCCAAGGCCGCGGCTACTCCGCCGCCGGAGGAAACACCACAGAATATCCCTTCTTGCGCCGCCAACTGCCGAGTTGTGCCCTCAGCGATGCTTTGGGTCATGTCCAATACGCGGTCTACGCGCTTAGGGTCAAATATCGACGGGAGGTATTCTGGCGGCCAGCGGCGGATTCCCGGAATCGAGGCTTCTTCGTCTGGCTGAACGCCACAAATGAGGATATTGGGGTTTTTCTCTTTGAGCACACGGGAAACTCCCATGATCGTGCCTGTGGTTCCCATTGCACTGACGAAGTGAGTCACTTGGCCGTTAGTATCGCGCCAGATCTCCTCTCCGGTCCCAGTGTAATGAGCGAGTGGATTATCGCTGTTTGAAAACTGGTTGAGAACTGTCCCTTCGCCGCGAGCTTCCATAGCTAGCGCCAAGTCGCGGGCACCTTCCATTCCTGCCGCTTGGCTCACTGGAATCACTTCAGCGCCGAATGCTTTCATGGTCATAACGCGTTCTTGACTAGCATTTTCCGGCATGATCAAACGCATCTTGTAGCCCTTGATTGCCGCAGCCATCGCCAGTGCGATGCCGGTGTTGCCGCTGGTTGCCTCAATCAGCACGTCGCCCACAGCAATTTCACCGCGTTCTTCGGCGCGTTGAATCATGCTGATCGCCGCCCGGTCCTTAACCGACCCAGCGGGATTATTTCCCTCTAGCTTTCCCAAAATAACGTTGTTTCGGTCTGTTGGAACTAGACGTTGCAACCGGACAAGCGGGGTATTGCCAACGAAGGCTTCAATGGTGGGGTAATCGTGCATCAGCGGCTCTGTAGTTTTTTGGCGCTAAGCCATAACGCTCGGCTGTTAAGCGGTTTGTTTCCAATATGCTGCTGAATTAACTCGCGCATCATCGGGCTAAGCTGTTTAGCTTGCATGGGCGTAAGGGTTTCGTTTTCCAGAGCCAACAACGCGTCTCCTTTAACACCAGGCTGATTAGGATTACTCCGAATCAAGCCTTCTTGAGGATGATACCGATACTCTTGCTCCGGCAGTACTGGCATATTGTTATGCCCTTCTGAATGAAAGCTGACGCCGTAGCCGAGCGCATCAAGTAAACGCTTCTCGAACAACCGAAGGACAACTTCAATCGGCTGCCCAGCTGCCAGCTCGCTCAACGCGAGGCTGTACCACTCGAATAATTCGGAATATTGGTCTTCTTTGGCCAGCACGCGAAGTAGTACTTCGTTTAGATAGAAGCCGCAGTAAAGTTGATCGCCGATTAACCCACTTGGCCTTCCGTGTGTTTCGGCTGAGACTAGGGTCTTTAGCTCGCCCTTACCGGCCCACGAAATAACTAACGGCGTAAACGGCTGAAGCACTCCACGTAAAGATGACTTGGCGTTCTTAATACCTTTAGCTACCGCCGAAGTACGTCCGTGTTGCTGGGTGAAGAATTCGACAATCCGGCTACTGTCACGGTAGTCGCGCTGGTGCAAAACCCAAGCGCGCTGGCTTTCAATGCGCCTACTCATATCGAGTCCGCCACGCTAGGCTTGGCGGCTCTAGTCGTAGCCGAATGAACGCAAGGCGCGCTCGTCATCAGTCCAGTTTTCACGGACTTTGACCCATGTTTCTAGATAAACACGACAGTCGAATTGCTTACCAATTTCTATCCGTGCCCGAGTACCAATGTCTTTCAACATCGATCCGCCTTTGCCAATCACGATAGCCTTCTGGCCTTTTCTCGCTACCCAAATAGTAACCGCTAGATTCAGCTTGCCTTCTTCGTCGTATTGAAACTCTTCTACTTCAACGCTGGTGGTGTATGGCAACTCTTTGTGAAGCATACGCAGCAGCTGCTCGCGAACGATTTCAGCAATCAGAAAGCGCTCGCTTTTATCGGTTAAGGCATCCTCTGCAAAGATGAACTCAGATTCCGGCAGCCTTGGAAAGACCTCGCCAAGCAACGCTTGTACATTACGGCCATTTTTAGCTGAGAGTGGCACAACAAAACAAAAATCATAAAGTGCTCCTATCTCTTTGAGAAATGGCAGCAGCTCTTCCATTGATTTCATTTGGTCGATCTTATTCACTACCAATGCAATCTGTTTACAACCACTTTGCTTTACGACATCTAGAGCATGGGCATCCATATCAGTCCAGACACCCGCTTCAACCACAAACAACACCACATCAGCGTCGGCTGTCGCAGCGTTAGCAGTTCGGTTCATTCGACGGTTAAGGTGGTTATTTTGGTTGTTATGCATACCAGGCGTGTCTATCAGCACTAGCTGATGATTGCCTTCGGTATGGATGCCCAAAATGCTGTGTCGGGTGGTCTGCGGCTTGTGCGATGTGATGCAGAGCTTATGTCGCAGAATCTTATTGAGCAACGTAGATTTGCCAACATTGGGTCGCCCGCTTAGGGTGACGTAGCCAGCGCGTGTAGGGTCGCTCATTAAGCTTTTTCTCCAGTTACGAGTCGTAACATTTTTTCGGCGGCGGCTTGTTCGGCTTTACGCCGACTTGAGCCGCGGCCTAAGGTTTCTTTTTGCTGGCCTTTTACGCGACAGCCGACAACAAATGTGGCGGCGTGGGCTTGTCCAGTCGTTTCGACCAGTTCATAGCCAGGTAAGCTGTGTTGGTTCTTTTGCAGAAATTCCTGCAAGCGTGTTTTAGGGTCTTTAAGCTCATCGAGTGGCGGCAGGTCGTTTAGGCGATCTGAAAACAGTCGATCAACCGTTGCAGATGCCGCCTCGAAACCACCATCAATAAGAATTGCTCCCAGAACGGCCTCTACCGCGTCCGCCAAAATCGAGCTTCTATTATGACCGCCAGATTTCAGTTCGCCTGCGCCGAGCGTTAATAGATCGCCCATACCAAGT
>JBLHFB010000137.1:0-5385 GCA_047614865.1 Gammaproteobacteria bacterium
CAGGAAGCACAGCTACTTTGACTGGGACGAGGAGATTAACGCTAGAGTAGAGCCGTTTCACGTCGATTTCAATTTGCCGTTTTCGCCAGTCATTCGTCAGCAGCTAATCGAAGCAGCAAAGCAGGCCGGTTGCCCAGTGGTAGAGCAGGCTACGGTGGCAGTGACCCAAGGGCCACGATTGGAATCAATTGCGGAGGTGAGTCGCCTTGCCAATGATGGTAACGACTTAGTCGGCATGACTAATATGCCAGAGGCCGCTCTTGCCAGAGAGCTAGGGCTCGAATACGCCGGCCTAGCGGTGGTGGTGAACTGGGCGGCTGGACGGCCACTGGTGAATGGACAACCGAGCAACGGCGACATCCATGCAGAGATCGAAAAATGGATTTCTCAGGGCATGGAAAAGGTGAATAAGATTCTTACTCAGTGGTTGAAGTCTGCAGAGAGCAATTAGCGCTTGAAAACCGGCTGAAGCTACACCATGCTGGCTGTTCACTCTCATTAGGAACTGTCATGGTTGTTGTTCATCACTTAGAAAACTCCCGTTCTCAGCGAATTCTTTGGTTGCTAGAAGAGCTCGGAATTGAATACCAAGTAAAGCGTTACGATCGCAACAAGAAAACCAACCTGGCTCCGCCTGAACTATTTGAAATTCACCCCTTAGGCAAGTCGCCAGTTATTACCGATAATGACCTAGTGATTGCCGAAACGGGGGCGATTGTCGAATACCTAATTGACTGCTACGGAGAAGGGCACTTCAAACCCGAATCGGGTACCCAAGCATTCCTACGTTACCGCTATTGGATACATGCCGCCGAAGGCACGTTTATGCCATTTTTCGTTATGAAGCTGGTGCTTGGCATGCTAACTGGTCCCGCCGTGCCGTTCTTTATCCGTCCGATCAGCAAGAAGCTGGTGGGCGAAATTCATAAGCGCTTTTTGGGGCCCAATATTAAGAACAACTTGGCGTATATGGAGTCGGTCCTAGCCGACTCTGAATGGTTTGCAGGTAGTGAACTAACCGGCGCCGACTTTATGATGGTATTTGTTGCAGAAGCGGGCCGCGCACGTGGTGGCGTTGCGGCTAATTACCCGCATATTGTGGCTTGGCTAGATAAAGTTCATGCTCGTGAAGGTTACCAACGTGCCCTAGAGCGCGGCGGCCCGTATCAGCTAATGGGCGGCTAATCGCTCTATATGGCCGCAGTTTCACTAGCTTATAAAGAAATGGGACGCGGAGAACCGCTGCTCATTATTCATGGTTTGTTTGGCTCCGGTCGCAATTGGGCGACTCTGGCGAAACGCTTTGCCGAAACCCATCGGGTGTTCTTATTAGATATGCGTAACCACGGCCAGTCGCCGTGGTCAGACGACATGACCTATGCTGCGATGGCGGGCGACATCCTTGCCTTTGTAAACCAACTGCAGCTCCCAAAAGTCAGTATTGTCGGCCACAGCATGGGCGGCAAAGCTGCGATGAGCTTCGTACTCAATCAGCCTGAGCGAGTTAACAAGCTAGTGGCGGTAGATATAGCGCCGGTCAGCTACAACGTTAAGTTGGGTGATTACATCACCGCCATGAAACAGCTCGACCTAAGCGGAACGCTAAGCCGGTCGCAAATGCAAACTGCACTGGATGCAGTAACGGGTAGCTCCGGAATTAGCCAGTTTCTGCTTAGTAGTTTGCAACGAGAAGGGCGGGCTTACCGCTGGCGAATGAATCTAGATATATTGGACATCACGCTGAACAGCGAGATTAGCGGCTTCCCGCATCACGACGCAGTATGGATCGGCCCAGCGTTGTTTTTGAGCGGTGAAACCTCGGCGTATATCCGTGACAAACACCTTCCCGAGATATCTCGCTTGTTCCCTAACGCTCAAATACTTCCTGTCGCCAATGCAGGTCATTGGTTGCATTCAGTGCAGCCGGACCAGACCTTCACGGCGATCATCCAATTCTTAGCTCAGGAAAACTTCAATGGATAACGTTCCTCAATGCCAATTAAGCGATAAATCTAAGCCATTTGGACCCGATCAATTTCCTTTGCCTGATTTTGATTTGATTGGTTTAGCTAACCCTGCCAGTCTGATTTTAGGTGGTGGTTGTTTCTGGTGCACCGAGGCAGTCTTTAGTCGTTTGCAAGGTGTGGTCGCTGTGACTAGTGGCTATGCTGGAGGCGAAGAAAGCACCGCCAATTACAAAGCGGTTTGCGGAGGGCAGACAGGGCATGCCGAAGTAATAAAAATTGAGTTTGACCCGACAATAATCAGCTACGGCCAATTGCTAAAGGTATTTTTCTCGGTAGCCCATAATCCAACTCAGCTAAACCAGCAGGGTAATGATCGTGGAACCCAATACCGCTCAGCGGTTTTTTACACGAACGATGCCGAGCGCGACGTTGTCAGCAAGTACATTAGGCAATTAGATCACGCTAAGCTATTATCTGGCTCGATTGCTACGACGCTCGAACCATTGGAAGAGTTTTTTCTCGCCGAGCAATATCATCAGAATTATGCTGAGTTGAACCCAAGGCAGCCTTATATTCAGGGTGTTTCTCAGCCCAAAGTAGACAAGCTCAAACAGTATTTCCCCGACGAGCTGTCGTCCTAAGTCGCTTATTAGCTATTTCTCAAATAGCGTGGCTACTTGTCGGCTATAGAGTATCGGCGTTCCGTTTTCAGACCAGACTGTCGCGTAGTTATGGAAGTATCCGTCTGCCGCACTTTGGGCGCGGTAGTCGTAAAACAGCCATGCGGAACTATCGCCAGCGTCGCTGTCGACAAATGGATTTGGAAACTCCAAATACCAGCTTAGCGAACTGCCCGCTCCGGCTGGCCTCAGCATATTAAGCCCCGGCATCGGCGGCACGTCAGCCAAGGCAACTATAGCCGCTAGGGTGGTTGGCGTATCTTCTAGAAAGCTGAGCCAAAGGCTGGAGTCTGGCTTCTCGGCGCTAGAGAAGGGTGGCGCGCCACTAACAAAACGCAAATCAAAGAGCTTTAGAAATCCCGGATCGTTAGGGTTATTAGGCATTCGTCGAAGCTCAGCGGGGCGAGGCACATTGGGCATCCTTGGGCCACTTACGCTTAGGCGTGAATCACGGCTCTTGCCAAACGCCGCAGACAAGCTGGCAGTCACTTCACCGTCGCAAACCATTTCTCCATGATAGTGGCTTACTGAACCACCTTCTCGCAGCGTACGAATTTGTATTTCATGCTCTCCATCAGGCACTGGACCAATGAAGCTTACCGACAAGGAGCGGAGCGCGCGGTCTGCTGGCACCTGCTGTTGAATTGCATGAATGATCAATGCGGCGGTGAGACCACCAAAAGTGGTGCGCCCCTGCATCCAGGCACCATCAATTTCGACGCTATAGCGACCTAGCTGGCGGCGTGCCTGAACGCTGCTTAGTAATTTTATAAATTTACTCATTTACTGTTTCCAAAAGACGCTCGCGTACCGCGTCCAATTGTTGTGAGTTTAGGCCTGATGCGGTTTCCACGTAGCGATCAATCCCTCCGTGGTTCGCTTCAATATCATCTAGTGCAGCGATAATGCATTCTGGGATCACCTCGGTCATTGCCTGCAGCGCGTTGGCCCCAGCGTTTTCTAATCCATAAAGAGCGAGCAGGCCATTGGCCTGATCTATCGGTATGTTGTTCCGCGCTGTGTCGCGTGTGAGTAGGTAGTCTTCAACCACGTACTCGCGTGAAACGCCGAGCCAAGTCAGTAACGCCGCCGCTAGAAAGCCGGTACGATCCTTGCCCGCCATGCAATGAAACGCCAAGCTACCGAGCTGGTTGCCGGCTAAGGTTTGAAACATTGCCGCAACCGCATGCCGGAAGCCCAGTACTTTGTCGCAGTACGCCTTCACTCTATGATCTCTGGCTTGCGCCAAGTCCATTCCTGCTTCAAATGCCAACATTTGGCGATTGTCATACCCGCCCGCACTGCGCGGTACAGCGATTATTTCGGGAATAAACGGCGTGCCCCATTGGGTGGGTGCGGCATCGCATTCTGCTTGTTCACGTAAGTCAATCAGCCAGCGAATATCCAAGCTAGACAATTGCTTCCAGCCAGCGTCATCTACATTGGCAAAGTGGGCGCAGCGGAACACTGTGCGCCAGCGGGTTTGGCGGCCGTCAGCGCAGGGGTAACCGCCCAAGTCTCTGAAATTATGTGTTCCCGAGATCGCGATAACTCGGTTGGGGTGATTGATCGTGTTATCCATAATAGTCGTCGGCCGATTTGTGATCGATCAGCGTAACAAAACCGAACTATTGTTAGTGGCATACGTCAAACTCGACGACTACTATTTTCGGAGAAAGTAATGACCCAGCTGTTACCCAAAGCTATCGCAGCCCTAATTGGTGGTGCTTTGGCAATTTCATCCACCACTGCTGAACCCTACGATTTTGGACGACGCTTGCAAGACGCGTTTAAGAACGAAAACACCTCACTGGCGCAAATTAGGCGCAGTGACAACGCCATCCCAGATCGCTACATCATTGTGCTCAAGAAAGGTGGTTCGCTGGGTAAAGTTAATGCTGTTGCCAACACCTTGGCGAGTAAGTACGCGATCCGACCTGACTTGGTGTTTGGCACGGTGTTGCCGGGTTTCGCCGCTGCAATGACTGAAGCGCAAGCCAAAGCCTTGGCCCTCGATCCGCTTGTTGAATATCTCGAAGAAGACGCGCTTCGAAGCATAGAAAAGACACAGAATAATGCGACTTGGGGTTTAGATCGCATTGATCAAGCGTCACTACCACTCGACGGGAAATTTACCTCGTCGGCTGATGGCCGCGGCTCCCATATCTATGTAATTGATACGGGCGTGTTGGGAACGCATGACGATTTTCGCGGACGGATGGGCGCTGGCGCCAACTTTGCCGGCGGTCAAGCCGATAGTCCAGACGGTGGTGTTTTTCCGTTAATTTTAGGCTCGTTATTCCCGAGTGATAAGCAACCGGATGATGGCGAACAGCCGGCGTGGACTGATTGCCAAGGGCACGGCACTCACGTGGCTGGGTCTGCCGCAGGGACAAATTACGGAGTCGCAAAGCAATCCACCATTCACGCTGTACGAGTATTAGACTGCAACGGAAGTGGCTCCACGTCGTCGGTTATCAAGGGGATTGATTGGGTTACCGCTAACGCGGAAATTCCGGCAGTAGTCAACATGAGCTTAGGCGGTGGGGCATCTAAATCACTGGATGATGCCGTGTCGACCTCAATCGACAAAGGCGTTGTTCACGTGGTGGCGGCAGGTAATGAAGACCAAGATGCCTGCGACGTGTCACCCGCACGCACTACAGACGCTATTACCGTCGGTGCCAGCGACAACAAAGACAAGCGTGCGTCGTTCTCAAATTACGGTAAATGTATCG
>JBLHFB010000138.1:0-5368 GCA_047614865.1 Gammaproteobacteria bacterium
CCGCTAATGTGGCCTATGTGGGGCATCTCCGTACCTTTCAGAAAGATTTGTCAGCAACATACTACTACAGGCGACAACCACCACGCCCCGATCTATATCAGGCGACGTCGATGGGTAAACGCCAAACACTTGATTCAAAATCTATATCTTTCCAACGGGCGTGGCGTAATTCCTTCGGCCGCACGAAGGTAAGCGGTGCCATCTTTAATGCCGCCCTGACTTGTGGGGTACCACCATAGCTATCAAGTAGATTGAGCAGCGGCCCTACGTCCTCTGGCTGAGTGAGGCTAGCCATGTGCTTAACGTCTGGCGTTTTAAGCGCTCCCTTTAGGTCTAGCGTTATGTCGCGCTCACATAGCCCTTCATGTACCCCAGCACGAAAGACTTCCCCCGCAACACCCTTAACCCGATGTGCAGTGTCGATAGCTCCACGGGCTTCAATCTTGCGAAGTACAGCCAGCAGCTCAGTGCTTTTGATCTCATTGATGGGGCGCTTACCAAGCCAAGGCAGCAATTCGTTTTCAAAGCGGCTTAGTTGTTTCGCATAGTGGCTGTCACCCCAACGGCCTTTGATGCGGCCTGTAGCTCCCACTGGCATTTTCTTGCGCTCAAACAGCGCACGGGCAACCGCCTCGAAACTATTCTCTTGAGCCTCAAAGCGTTTGAGTTTGCTTAGCTGTTTCTCACCGCTTGGATCTAAGCCCGCTGCCAATTGCTTACGGGCTTCGTCGGTCTTGTCCCTCGCCTCCTTCAAGCTGACATCGGGATATACCCCAATGGCGAGTGGCTTCTCTTTCTTCAAATACCGATATTTTAGCCGCCAGTATTTAGAGCCATTGCGTTGAACAAAAAGAAATAAGCCCTTCGTGTCGTATAGCTTGTAGGGCTTTTCGGAGGGGGTAGCGGTTTTGATTTGCCGGTCGGTGAGAGCCATAGTGGGGGTATCAGTTTTCGGGGTATAGACGTTATACCCCCAAATGCACCCCAGTTTATTCGTGGAATGCAACGGCACGATATGGAACACGCAGGCATAAAAAAACCCTCAAAGCGTTAAGTCTTAAGGGTTTTTAGGTAACTTCCGGAAGGTTCAGGAAGTCTAATTGGTGGGTCGTGATGGGTTCGAACCATCGACCAATTGATTAAAAGTCAACTGCTCTACCAACTGAGCTAACGACCCGTTTTGCGTCTCTTGGAGAGGCGCGCATAATACCGAAATTAGCGAAAAAGACAATGATTTTTTACGCTTATTTCAAAGTATCACGGCTTGTAGTGCTTTGCTGAACCCAAACTGAGCAAAAGGCAATTGAATGATAATAGCTAGTGCTATTCGAGCGAAGAACTAAGGTGCTTAGTAATTCTGCTGACTATTGGTACTGAGTGGGATCCGTCACATTTGCTAAATCAAACCCATTTCGACGAATTCGGCAGGAATCACAGATTCCACAGGCCGCACCGCTGTCATCTGCCTGATAGCAGGAAACGGTTAGGCCGTAATCCACACCCAGCTCCATTCCCTTTTTAATGATTTCAGTTTTGGTTAGGTCAATCAGCGGAGTTTCAATTTTCAAGGCATGCCCTTCAACTCCGCGCTTCAATGCCAAGTTAGCCATCGCTTGAAAAGCGTCAATGTATTCAGGCCGACAATCGGGGTAGCCCGAGTAATCGACAGCATTTACGCCAACAAATAACGCATCTGCTTCCAATACTTCTGCCCAACCTAGGCCAATGCTGAGCATTATGGTGTTGCGGGCCGGCACGTAGGTCACCGGAATGCCGCCTTCGATTGGCGCGTCGGCATCGGCAGTGGGTACGTCTATCCCCTCTTCTGTAAGCGCTGAGCCTCCAATTGAATTAAGGTTAAGGGTAACGACTTTGTGTTCGCTTGCACCACCGCGTTCGGACACTTTGATGGCGGCAGCTAGCTCGGCATAGCTGCGCTGGCCGTAGTCAAAGCTCAAGGTATAGCATTCGTAGCCTTTTGCGATTGCCATCGCTAAGACGGTGGCAGAGTCGAGCCCACCCGATAATAAAATCACTGCTTTCATCGGCCTGCTTCATCTCCCCAAAGGTATTTATGCAGCTGAACTTGGAAGCGAACCGGCAAACGGTCTTCGCAAATCCATTCAGCTAAATCGCGCGCCTCAAGCTGCCCATGAACAGCAGATAGTAAGACTTCACAGCGAGACACTAAGCCATGCTGAATAATTTGTTGTTTCGCCCACTCGTAGTCAGTTCGATCAGCAAGCACCATCTTCAATTGATCATGCTGGGTTAACAAAGGGATGTTTTCCAGTCGGTTTTTAGATTCTTCGGCTGAGCCGGGGGCTTTTAAGTCCATCACCCGCGAAACGCGAGAATCAACTTGGGAGATATCAATAGCACCGCTTGTTTCTAGTGACACCTCATAACCTAAGTCACAGAACTCTTTGAGCAAGGCTATACATTGCTTCTGGGCCAGTGGTTCGCCGCCGGTAACGCAGATGTGCCTTGTTTCGTGAGAGCCGACCTCTTTGAGAACGCTATCGAAATCACGCCAGTTGCCACCGTGGAAGGCGTATTCAGTGTCGCACCAGCTACAGCGCAATGGGCACCCGGTTAGGCGTACAAAGACCGTAGGCAGTCCTGCACTGCGTGCTTCGCCCTGAACCGACAGAAAAATTTCGGTGAGCTTAACGCGGCGAGTTGTATCGGTAGAGGTGGTCAAAGCGGCGGCCAAGTACTTTAAATCTAGAAATATTGGCGCGCATTTTACAGCAATAGTGCCTGTCCATTGGACGCTTTAGGAATTGCGCCCGCGGCTAGCGCCGCGCGGCACGTGAGAGCACCAAACTGCCCGCCAGCACCAAAACACTCATTCCGCTATAAAGCCAAAGCTGAGGGCTATTGGCACTGCCATTTCTTAATATCGAGGCCGTGTGCTCACAGTTGCGTAGGAACAGGTTATAGCTGTTTGGCTGCTGCTGTGCCTGTTGCAGACGCTGGACAAACGCCTGCGGGTCTAAGACGCCAGCTTTTTTGACTCTAATTTTACGGCCGCCGGAAAACTGATCTATGCTGACCAACTGTTGGCCACTGTTGGGATGGTTATGAAACACCATCCCGTCGCCCGCATAGACTCCTACGTGACGATAGAAGTCTTTGCGGACGCTGAGTACAGAACCAACCGCGTACATAATTTCCAGGTAACGACAATCTCAGCAAGCAGCTAGGCTGCTTACTGGCCGTTTTTTTCCATCAGTCGGACACGTTGCTCAGCGAGTGACGCGACCGTAGTGCCAGGAAAGTCATCCATAACCTTGGTTAAGATTTCACGAGCACTGCTGAACTCTTTCTGTTCGTACTTCACGTAAGCCAACTTGAGCAGTGCATCTTTCACCTTGACGCTGCTCTCGTGCTGATTAACCACGGTTGCAAACTCACTACCGGCTTTACCGTATTCACGATGCACGTAATGAGCTTCGCCCAGCCAATAGTGAGCATTTCCGGCTAGTTCGCTATCTGGATTATCGGCGATAAAGCCTTGAAAACCGGAAATTGCGCCGTCAATATCACCGTTTTTAAGCTGGCCAAATGCACTTTGGTAGCTGTCTGCGCCATTCGCAGAACTCGAGCTAGAAGCCGGCTTGTTAGCGCCGGACGATTCCAAACTTTGAAGACGCTCGTCGAGGTCACGGTATAACTGACGTTGACGGCGCTGAGCGTTTTCCAATTCGTAAGCAACTTTTTCTAGCTGGCCACGATCATCACGTTCACGCCTATCAATCCCTTCCAGCTGGCCAAGCAGGTCGGCGTTGCCTAAACCACGAAGCTTAGTTTCCAATGCGAATACTTTTTGCTCCAGTAAGGCAATCCGACGCTGCGTTGGATCTTCCGCCGAAGGAGCAGGCGTAACGCAACCGACCAAGCCGGCCGTTAGGCCAACTAGCGCTAGGGCACGTAATGTCTGGAGTTGCATTGCTTAGCCTTTGTAACGAAGTTCTACGCGACGGTTCTTAGCCCATGCTTCATCGCTGTGGCCCATAACCGCTGGTTTTTCTTCGCCGTAGCTAAGTAGGCGAACTTGTGAAGGGCGTACGCCGTATAGCAATAAAGTACGCTTAACGGCTTCGGCACGGCTTTGGCCTAAGGCAATATTGTATTCACGTGTTCCGCGCTCGTCTGCATGCCCTTCTAGGACGATCTGAACTGTAGGACGTGTAGCAAGGAATTTAGCGTGCTCGATTGCTGCATCACGAGTCGACTGGTCCATCTCGGAGGTGTTGAATTTGAAGTACAAAGTGCGGTTAGCAAGCGCGCTGCTCGGGTCATTAAGATCTGAGTCTTTGTATTCTCCAGCGTTGGCTTGAAGGTCGGCGGCGTTAAATCCGTCATTTCGCTGGTAGCCACTGCTTTCACCGTTGTACAGATCGCCAGATTGGTTGTTTTGATCCGCAGCATCTTGGTTGAATGTTTCTTCACCGTTCAATGCTTTGCTGCCGCCACAAGCGGTTAAAACGCTCGCAGTAAGGGCTAAAACTAGTAGACGTAATTTCATGGTGGTTCTCATTTATTGAATGTAAGGGCCCCAAACTGGCTCGCGGACTTCGCCCGCTTCGCCAGAAAGGCGTTGTTTTACGCGGCCATCGACCGAAACAGCCGCTAGCTCGGCTTTATTGCCATCGTTGTTGCTGTAAATTATTATCGCACCATTTGGCGAGAAACTGGGTGACTCATCGAGCGAACCTTTAGTTAATACCAGCAGTGAACGGGTCTCCATATCGACAATTCCGACACGGTATTGACCCCGATCACGTGTTATCACGGCGAGCTTGCTGCCATCGGGTGAAAAGCGTGGTCGAGCATTTTCATCGCCCTCAAAGGTAATTCGCTTAATAGATCTGTCACGCAAGGTCATCAGATAAACCTGTGGCGCGCCCCCTCGGTTGGAAGTAAAGGCAATGGTCTTAGAGTCTGGAGACCACGTTGGCTCCGTATCAATTGACGGATTTGTTGTAAGACGCTTAACCCGGCCGGTTTCCACCTGGTGAAGAAAAATATCGAGGTTACTGCCTTCGGACAATGCCATCGCGATCCAGTCGCCATTTGGTGACCAACTTGGGGCGCCGTTAATTCCCTCTCGCGAGGAAATACGCTTACGCTCACCCGAGCGCAGATCGTGCACATAGATTGCCGCTCGGCCGCCTTGGAATGACACGTAGGCCAGCTTGTTGCCAGTCGGCGACCAAGTCGGCGACATTATTGGTTGAACGTCTTCCCAAACTACTTGGGCGTTAGCACCGTCAGAATCTGCCACCGTTAAGCGATAGTACAAGCGGCCGCGAATTTGCTGAGCAGCAACATAGGCAATCTGGGTGCTGAATGCGCCCTG
>JBLHFB010000139.1:0-5314 GCA_047614865.1 Gammaproteobacteria bacterium
CGGCGGATAATCAAGTGATTGATCAGACTCCGCTCGCCTTCTTCCATCTGATAAACGCGCCCCCCCTATTTAGGCAACCTAAGAAGGGCCGGTCGGCCAGATAAAAACCCACTAAGAACATGATGACAAGGGTAAATATATTTTTATATCGTTTTCGGTGATGTTTATATCTGCCAGAGTCCGTTGTCCGCCATATGGGCGTTCTGGGGGGCATGAGGTTTTTAATTCCACGAAGAAAAATGGCGTTACGTTTTTAACAGAGCGTCGCGGTTCGTAGTTTTTTGGTGAGCATTCTTTTTCAGAAGTCGTTGCAACCTCGTCACCCATTAAATCGTATTAGCGATAGATTGTTGACGGATCTCCCGTGATCGCATCTTCTGATGTAGTGACCTTCTTCGTTGATGAAGTCTTGGATGTTGACGTAACCAGTGGCGACGCCGAGTTGGTTGGTGCCGACGGCACTGATTATGTTGATCAGATTGTAAAGTTTGCCGTTACGAAAGCCGGTAACGGTGCTGAAGACTTCAAAGTTGCGGTAGACCGTGCTGTTACTGGCGACGATTTCGATCCCACGTTTTCAAGTGTCTGGAACGCGGGTATACATCGACGAAAAAAACGATGGTCTAACGTGCCTAATCCTGACGCGGATGGTTCGAGACATTAGTGACTGATATCCGAGTTAACCCTGAAGGGCAGTTTCCGGGCTCACCCGGTGCTAATAATCCCGACTTTGATATTCTATTTCGCATTAGAATTGATTAAGTTTCCGACTTGTTTTTCAGCACAGATCGGTAATTTACCTGATCCATATTTTTTAGCCACTCAGAGCGAACTGCGATGAATCTCATTTTCCGATTAGTTTTCGTTGTGCTTGCTGCGAGCCTATCCTGCAGTGTACTGGCCCAGACCAGCCAGCCAGTGTTTGACGACTGGTTCCTTATTACCAAAGATCAAAAACTTAAGAAGCCGGCTGGGTTTGTCCATGCCACTGGTTCGTGGGTGGAAGTTAAAGGCAAGCGCCTCTATAAGCTGCAAAAAACTCAAGAAATCGATACCACCTTTCTTTTTATTCGCTTTGATATCACCAGCGATGAAGTTGCCTATTATGATGACGAGGGTCTTCTAGGAGCTAAAGTCGATTTCACCCGTGGTGACAAGGTTATTGAGATTGTGGGTAAGCGCAGCGGCGATCTATTCAGTATCACTCAGACCACCACAGAAGATGGCGAGTCAACGGTTGTTACCTTCAGCAAGTCTTTAGACGACGTGAAGTACACCAGTTTTGATGCCCTAAAGCCTGTTGATATAGGCGCTTGGACAGTGGGTACCGAGAAAGCTGAGCAAACCTTCATTTTCTTAAAGGAAGAGCTTATCGAGTTTAAGTTTGAGTCACTAGGGCGACGATTTGAAAATGTTCGTGGCGAAACCACGGAGATAACTGCAATCGAAATATCCGGCCCGCAAGATAGTGAAATTTGGTACAACAACCAAGGTCAACGAATTGCAGGTAAGCAGCGTTTAGGCTCGTTCTATCGAGTTAACCAGCAAGTGGCTGAGGACTGGAAGCAGTCTAAATAGCAAAGGGCGAGCGATATCAAAAACGTTAAAGCCAGCACCTTTCCAATCGGCTCGATTGCCCAACCTTACCAAGCACAAGGCAGCTACGTGGATTGCTTCGCTGTTGATGTGCCGGGTTCGGTTGGTTTTAGCCAATACCTTGAAGCATTCTATACAAGCCGCACTTTCAAGCTGGAGCGTTTTATCTTAGGGCTTTTGGTTCGTAAACCGTCGACCGACCATCAGGCCGGCCAGCTTGCGATGGGCCAAATTAGCCAATTCTCGGCGTGGACTCAGGAAGCAAGAGTCGAAAACCAGATCATCATGTGTGATTGGCAGCAAATTACGCGTTCTTGTTTAATGACCGTAGACAACGGTGACACTACTACACTGTACTTGGGGACGATTATTATTCCCAAGGGCGGGGCGGAGGGCCGTGGAGAGAAGATGGCGCCTCTGTTTAAGCTAACCCTCGGTGCCCATCTGTTGTATTCACGGATCCTTCTGTGCTCTGCAGTCGCTAGGCTGGCCCGAAGCGGCCACCTCTAGCCATTTCGGCGGGCCTATTTGCTTAGTCCAGCGTATAGGGCAGAGCAGCTAGTGTCGCCTCAGCGAATTTGGCGGCATGGTGCTCAATTCGGGTAACTGCTAATGCAAAAGTTCCATTGCTAGCGATCACTACGCCGGCAGCGCTGCCGTCTTCCAGTGTGATTGGCTCTCCCAGCATGGTTTTGGTTTCGAAACGCATCATCCGTTGTTTAATACGGCCGCGATGTGCGGTGCGAGCCACAATTTCTTGACCGGGATAGCAGCCTTTTTTGAAGCTAAGGCCATCAACTAAATCTAGATTCAGCATCTGCGGTAAGAACTTGTCAGTGGTGTTGCTGTTAATCCACTCGGGGGATGGAATTCCGTTGAGTATTAATGTGTCTTCAATGTTCTCGCTGCTGCCCAATAATTGAGATGCCGCTTCCAGGTAGAGTTCCTGTGTATCCAGCTCTGAAGGCGCGATCAGTACTTTTGCGCGCATTACAAACATCTTAAGCCGCTGAAAGACCGACTCTGCAAGGTCGGCGCTAACAAGCACGATTAAAGCGTCATCCGCTAAGCGCTTTATCCAAAATAGTGCAACTACACGGCCTTTAATATTGAGGTAAGCGTTGATCTGCCAGCGGTTTGGACCGAGTTTTGCGACGTCGTTGCAGGTTTGGCCCTGCATAAAGGCGCAAGCGTCGGCCCCGGAAATTTTCCATGCGGCGACGTTAGAAGTAGTAGACATAGGGCTTGGCGCTCTTTGTTGTAAAGGGGTTAAGTATGGAATTCTAACGGTTTGATTTGCGATGCAGCAACGGATGCGTCAAAATATGTGCCCGCCTATCTGGGAACACGCGAACCAATGCCCACTATTGATGCAGAGCCAACAGAATCTTTAGAAAATAAGCCGCTTAAAGCGGAGGACAATGCGTTACCTGAAGGCGAAGAATCTCTCGTAGCAGTTCAAGAAATCGGTGGTCCTTCGGGCCCAGAGCCAACTCGTTTTGGTGACTGGGAACGTAAAGGCCGCTGTGTAGACTTTTAGTAAATTTAGGACGTATAGGCATGAGCAATAGCCAAGATAACCGTCCGCTGTCTCCGCACCTTCAGGTGTATAGCTGGCAGATCACTATGACAATGTCGATTCTTCATCGGGCAACCGGTGTGGCATTGTCAGTAGGCGCAGTAGCGCTAGTGGCCTGGTTAGTAGCAGCGGCAAGTGGCGCGGAAGCGTTTGACGCTTTCAACCAAGGTATGAATTCAGTCGTGGGTGGAATTCTGGCCTGTGGTTGGGTTTTTTGCCTGTACTACCATATGCTGAATGGCATTCGGCACCTCTTCTGGGACGCCGGTAAAGGCTTCTCTATGGAAGCGCTATATCGCGGTGGATACGCCGTTATTGCAGTTACTACGGTTCTGACCGCAATAACTTGGTATTGCCTATTAGCAGGAGGTGCCGCATGAGTATGCGTTCCCCATTGCGTGATGCTCGCGGCCTAGGTGCTGCTGGCGATGGAACCCATCACTGGATTGTTCAACGCATTTCTGGCGTTGCACTGATCCCGCTCAACCTTTGGTTTATCTACAACGCGCTATACTTGGTTACACTTAGCCACGCTAAAGTCGCTGTCTGGATTGGCAGCCCAATCAACACAACGCTGTTGGTTTTGTTGGTTGCTAGTGTTTTCTACCACTCGCAGCTTGGCTTGCAAGTGGTGATTGAAGATTACATTCCTGCCAAAGGCCCTAAAGTTGTCATGTTATTGGCAACTCAGTTCATTAATGCATTCCTTGCCGTTGCCGGTATTTTGGCAGTGCTGAAAATTGCTTTCGGAGCTTAATGTGAGCGACGCATATAAGATTATTGATCACACTTACGACGTCGTAGTTGTAGGTGCTGGTGGTGCGGGACTACGCGCTACCTTGGGCGTGGCAGAGCAGGGCTTGTCTACCGCGAACATCACCAAAGTATTTCCAACGCGTTCACACACCGTTGCAGCTCAGGGCGGCATTTCTGCTGCGCTAGCTAATATGGGTGAAGACGATTGGCGCTGGCATATGTACGACACCGTTAAAGGGTCGGACTGGTTAGGCGATCAAGACGCTATTGAGTACATGACCAAGGAAGCACCTCAAGCGATTATTGAGCTTGAGCATTACGGCGTTCCTTTCTCTCGTACTGAAGAGGGGAAAATTTATCAGCGTCCGTTTGGTGGGATGACCAAAGAGTTTGGCGAAGGCGGCGCTGCACAGCGTACTTGCGCTGCTGCTGACCGTACTGGCCACGCGATCCTTCACGCTCTGTACCAGCAAGCGCTTCGCAATAAGGCTCAGTTCTTTATTGAGTTCTTTGCGATTGACTTGATCATGGATGCGGATGGTGTTTGCCGCGGTGTGATGTCGATGGATATGGCGACTGGCCAGATTCACCGCTTCCGCGCCCAGCAAGTGATTCTGGCAACCGGTGGTTACGGCCGCGCTTACTTCTCATGTACTTCTGCTCACACTTGTACTGGTGATGGCGGCGGCATGGTGTTGCGTAGTGGCAACCCACTTCAGGATTTGGAATTTGTACAATTTCACCCAACTGGCATTTACGGTTCGGGCTGTCTTATTACTGAAGGCGCTCGTGGAGAGGGCGGTTACTTAACCAACTCTAACGGAGAACGCTTTATGGAGCGCTACGCTCCAAATGCTAAAGACTTGGCGTCGCGTGACGTTGTGTCTCGCTCAATGACCTTAGAAATTAATGAAGGACGTGGCGTGGGTGCAGACTCAGACCACATTCACCTGCATTTGCATCACCTTGGCGCTGATGCCTTGGCTGAGCGCCTACCGGGCATTTCAGAAACCGCTCAGATTTTTGCCGGTGTTGACGTAACCAAAGAACCTATTCCGGTTCTACCAACCGTTCACTACAACATGGGTGGCATCCCTTGTAACATCAACGGCGAAGTGCTTACCAAGCGCGGCGATGATGCAAATGCTACCGTTCCTGGCCTAATGGCTGTGGGCGAAGCGGCTTGCGTATCGGTTCATGGGGCTAACCGCCTTGGTTCAAACTCGCTACTTGATTTGGTTATCTTTGGCCGTGCCGCTGGCAAACATTGTGGCGACACTTTGAAGCCGGGTACTAATCAGCCAGATCTCCCTTCTGGTTCTGCCGATATGGCTCTTGGCCGTTTGGACAAGCTCCGCTTTGCCAATGGCAGCACCCCAACTG